>NZ_JPOE01000001.1 GCF_000733775.1 Thiomonas sp. FB-Cd
TCCATTACCGTAGCGCCAGCGCAGACCCTAACCGACAAGGAATACCAGATCATGCGCGATGCGAGCATCGCCGTGCTGCGTGAGATTGGTGTGGACACGGCGGGTCGAACGTGCAGTTTGCGATCAACCCGAAAGATGGGCGCATGATCGTGATCGAGATGAATCCACGGGTCTCGCGCTCCTCGGCGCTGGCGTCAAAGGCGACGGATTTCCCATCGCCAAGGTGGCTGCAAAGTTGGCGTGGGCTACACGATGGATGAGTTGCGCAACGAGATTACGGGTGCGCGACTCCCGCCTCCTTCGAGCCGACAATTGATTATGTTGTCACCAAAGTGCCGCGCTTCGCGTTCGAGAAATTTCCCCAACCGATTCGCACCTGACCACGCAGATGAAATCAGTGGGAGAGGTCATGGCGATCGGCAGCACCTTTCAGGAGAGTTTCCAGAAAGCGCTGCGTGGCTTGGAAGTCGGTGTGGACGGATTGAATCAAAAGACGACCGATCGCGAGACCTTGGAACGCGAGCTCGGTGAGCCAGGTCCGAGCGCATCTGGTACTTGGGTGATGCGCTCGCACAGGGTTTAGTCTCGATGACGTGCATCAACTCACCCGTATTGACCGTGGTTCCTTGCGCAAATCAAAGACATCGTCGACATCGAACTGCAACTAGACAACGAGCATTTGGATGCGATTGACGCTGAGACCATGCGCTGGCTAAAGCGCAAGGGCTTTCCGACCGCCGTCTGGCGTATTGCTCAAAAGTACGGAAAGCGGCGTACGCAAGCGCCGGCCACGAACTGGGCACTGACGCCCGGTGTACAACGGGTGGACACCTGCGCCGCTGAATTGCCACGCAGACGGCGTATCTCTACTCGACCTATGAGGACGAGTGCGAGGCGGAACGACCACGACCAAAAAGATTATGGTGCTCGGCGGCGGCCCAACCGTATCGGCAAGGCATTGAATCGACTACTGCTGCGTACACGCGGCACTGGCATTGCGCGAAGACGGCTTTGAGACCATCATGGTCAATGCAATCCCGAGACCGTTTCCACGGATTACGACACCCTCGGATCGCCTGTATTCTCGAGCCACTTACACTTGAAGACGTGCTCGAAATCGTCGACAAGGAAGGGCCGACAGGGTGATCGTGCAGTATGGTGGGCAAACGCCCGCTCAACGCTCGCGCTCGCGCTGAGCGGCCGGCGTGCCAGTGATTGGAACGAGCCCCGACATGATGATGCAGCGAAGACAGGGAGCGTTTTCAGAAGCTCATCAATGATCTGGGCTGCTTCAGCCACCGAACCGCACGGCACGCTCAGAGAGTGAAGCCATCACCCGAGCAGAGGAAATTGGCTACCCGCTGGTCGTACGGCCGAGCTATGTCTGGGTGGGCGGCGATGGAAATCGTGCATGAGCAGCGTGACTTGGAGCGCTACATGCGGGAGGCTGTGAAGGTGTCCCCATGACTCTCCAGTGCTCCTCGATCGCTTCCTGAATGACGCGATTGAATGTGACTGGATGCAATCTGCGACGGGCAGGATGTCTATGTCGCTGGGTCATGGAACACATTGAACAAGCAGGCGGCATTCGGGCGACTCGGCTTGTTCGCTGCCGCCTTATTCACTGTCGGCAGCGACTATCGCCGAGCTTGAGCGTCAGACCGTGGCCATGGCGCGTGCTTGAGCGTCGTGGGTCTGATGAACGTCCAGTTTGCGATCCAGCAGATGGAGAGGAGGACCGTATCTTCGTGCTGAGGTAACCCGCGCGCTTCGCGCACCGTGCCCTTCGTGTCGAAGGCAACAGGTCTGCAATTGGCCAAAGTCGCCGCACGCTGCATGGTGGACAGACTTTACGGCAGCAGGCGATCCCGGCCCAAGTCACCCCGGTTACTTCAGCGTCAAAGAGGCGGTCTTTCCCTCGTCAAGTTTCCCGGCGTGGATCCGATCCTTGCCCGGAAATGAAGTCGACCGGTGAGGTCATGGGTGTCGGCCGTAGCTTTGGCGAAGCCTTCGTCAAATCTCCAAATTGCGCCGGAACGCGTCTTCCCGATGCGGGCAAGATCGGCGGAGCCAAAGTATTCTTCGGTCAAAAATAACGACAAGGCGCGCATGGTTGAAGTGCGCGTGATCTTCTGACGATGGGGTCGCACTTACTGCGACGCGCGGTACCGCGCAGCACTGGCGTCTGCGGTCTGCCGTTGAGGTTTCAACAAGGTCACCGAGGCCGCCCCAATGTCGTGGACATGATGAAAAATGGTGATATCGTCTTGGTCGTCAACACCGTCGAGGAGCGTCGCAATGCGATCGCGGACTCGCGTGCCATCCGCATTACGGCGCTTGCCAGTCGCGTCGCGACCTTCACAACCATGCTGGCGCCGAGGCCGCCGTTGAAGGCATGAAATGCCTGAGCAGCTTGGAGGTCTACCCGCTGCAGGCTTTACACGAATCGCTGCATTTGGCACACTGAAAACCAAATCAGTCGAGCATCGCCGTGGCAGTGCGCTGCTGCGGCGTTTTTTTTTACATTGTTTTGTGGACACATGATTATGCCTACTCCCATGACTCGGCGCGGCGCCGAAAAGCTCCGGGCTGAACTGCAGCGCCTCAAGTCCGTCGATCGCCATGCGGTCATCCAGGCTATCGCGGAAGCACGCGCGCAGGGTGACTTGTCCGAAAATGCCGAATACGAAGCTGCAAAAGACCGCCAAGGTTTCATTGAAGGCCGCATCGCCGAAATTGAGAGCAAACTGTCGTCAGCGCAGGTGATCGACCCGGCCGAGTTGCACGCCGATGGTCGGGTGGTGTTTGGCGCCACCGTGGAACTGTCCGACGAGGAAACAGGTGAATCGGTGCTCTACCAGATCGTCGGCGACGACGAGGCCGACTTGAAGCACGGCATGATTTCAGTCAGTTCCCCCATCGCGCGTGCGCTGATTGGCAAGGAAGAGGGCGATATTGCGCAGGTTATGGCCCCCGGCGGTGTGCGGGCTACGAGATGTCAAGGTCCGATACGCATGAGCAATCTGCGCGCACGCTGGTTCTCGCCGCACTATGGCTTGGCGGCTTGGCCGCGGTGGGCTTAATCGGCGCCCCCACAGGCTTTCGCGTGCTGCCGGACCGGATGCAGGGAGCGGCCGTTGCCAGTCGCATGTTCTATCTGATGACGCTGGCGGCACTGGTGCTCGGTTGCTTGCTGATGATTCTGGAGCGTCACCATGCGCAGCCGCTGGCGGCGTCGAAACCGTTCTTCCTGGTCCTCGGTGGTCTGTTCTTTGCCGTGCTGGGGGAGTTGGGATCGTGCCTCGCTCATTGCTGCTGCGGCAGCGCACGCACCTGATGCCGGGATATGGCATGCAATAGCCAGCTTGGTGTACCTGCTCCAAGCGGCCTGCGTGTTCGCATACGTCTGGATTCTGCCTGTCTCGCAGCCCGGCTCGGCGCTGAATCGTGGAGCCTCAAGCCACGCACCGCGCGCGCGGTCAAGCCGACTGCTTAGCAGGCGACGACCGCCAGGCAAAGTCAAGCGAGCCAAGCCGCGCCAGTCAAGCATCAAGAAAATCGGTTGGGCTGAGGCTACGATCACCGCCCGAGCCGGCTGCCGAGACAGGCAGAATCCAGACGTATGCGAACACGCAGGCCGCTTGGAGCAGGTACACCAAGCTGGCTATTGCATGCCATATCCCGGCATCAGGTGCGTGCGCTGCCGCAGCCAGGCAATGAGGCGAGGCACGATCCCAAACTCCCCAGCACGGCAAAGAACAGACCACCGAGGACCAGGAAGAACGGTTTCGACGCCGCCAGCGGCTGCGCATGGTGACGCTCCAGAATCAATCAGCAAGCAACCGACACCAGTGCCGCCAGCGTCATCAGATAGAACATGCGACTGGCAACGGCCGCTCCCTGCATCCGGTCCGGCAGCACCGCGAAAGCCGTGGGGGCGCCGATTAAGCCCACCGCGCCAAGCCGCCAAGCCATAGTGCGGCGAGAACCCAGCGTGCGCGCAGATTGCTCATGCGTATCGGACCTTGACAATCTCGTAGCCCCCGCACACCGCCGGGGCCATAACCTGCGCAATATCGCCCTCTTCCTTGCCAATCAGCCGCACGCGCGATGGGGGAACTGACTGAAATCATGCCGTGCTTCAAGTCGGCCTCGTCGTCGCCGACGATCTGGTAGAGCACCGATTCACCTGTTTCCTCGTCGGACAGTTCCACGGTGGCGCCAACACCACCCGACCATCGGCGTGCAACTCGGCCGGGTCGATCACCTGCGCTGACGACAGTTTGCTCTCAATTTCGGCGATGCGGCCTTCAATGAAACCTTGGCGGTCTTTTGCAGCTTCGTATTCGGCATTTTCGGACAAGTCACCCTGCGCGCGTGCTTCCGCGATAGCCTGGATGACCGCATGGCGATCGACGGACTTGAGGCGCTGCAGTTCAGCCCGGAGCTTTTCGGCGCCGCGCCGAGTCATGGGAGTAGGCATAATCATGTGTCCACAAAACAATGTAAAAAAAAACGCCGCAGCAGCGCACTGCCACGGCGATGCTCGACTGATTGGTTTTCAGTGTGCCAAATGCAGCGATTCGTGTAAAGCCTGCAGCGGGTAGACCTCCAAGCTGCTCAGGCATTTCATGCCTTCAACGGCGGCCTCGGCGCCAGCAATGGTGTGAAGGTCGCGACGCGACTGGCAAGCGCCGTAATGCGGATGGCACGCGAGTCCGCGATCGCATTGCGACGCTCCTCGACGGTGTTGACGACCAAGACGATATCACCATTTTTCATCATGTCCACGACATTGGGGCGGCCCTCGGTGACCTTGTTGACAACCTCAACCGGCAGACCCGCAGACGCCAGTGCTGCCGCGGTACCGCGCGTCGCAGTAAGTGCGAACCCCATCGTCAGAAGATCACGCGCAACTTCAACCATGCGCGCCTTGTCGTTATTTTTGACCGAAAGAAATACTTTGGCTCCGCCGATCTTGCCCGCATCGGGAAGACGCGTTCCGGCAGCAATTTGAGATTTGACGAAGGCTTCGCCAAAGCTACGGCCGACACCCATGACCTCACCGTCCGACTTCATTTCCGGCCAAGGATCGGATCCACGCCGGAAACTTGACGAAGGAAAGACCGCCTCTTTGACGCTGAAGTAACCGGGGATGACTTGGCCGGGATCGCCTGCTGCCGTAAAGTCTGTCCCACCATGCAGCGTGCGGCGACTTTGGCCAATTGCAGACCTGTTGCCTTCGACACGAAGGGCACGGTGCGCGAAGCGCGCGGTTAACCTCCAGCACGAAGATACGGTCCTCCTCTCCATCCTGCTGGATCGCAAACTGGACGTTCATCAGACCCACGACGCTCAAGCCACGCGCCATGGCCACGGTCTGACGCTCAAGCTCGGCGATAGTCGCTGCCGACAGTGAATAAGGCGGCAGCGAACAAGCCGAGTCGCCCGAATGCACGCCTGCTTGTTCAATGTGTTCCATGACCCCAGCGACATAGACATCCTGCCCGTCGCAGATTGCATCCACGTCACATTCAATCGCGTCATTCAGGAAGCGATCGAGGAGCACTGGGAGAGTCATGGACACCTTCACAGCCTCCCGCATGTAGCGCTCCAAGTCACGCTGCTCATGCACGATTTCCATCGCCCGCCCACCCAGCACATAGCTCGGCCGTACGACCAGCGGGTAGCCAATTTCCTCTGCTCGGGTGATGGCTTCACTCTCTGAGCGTGCCGTGCGGTTCGGTGGCTGAAGCAGCCCCCAGATCATTGATGAGCTTCTGAAAACGCTCCCTGTCTTCCGCTGCATCAATCATGTCGGGCTCGTTCCAATCACTGGCACGCGGCCGCCTCCAGCGCGAGCGCGAGCTTGAGCGGCGTTTGCCCACCATACTGCACGATCACCCCTGTCGGCCCTTCCTTGTCGACGATTTCGAGCACGTCTTCAAGTGTAAGTGGCTCGAAATACAGGCGATCCGAGGTTCGTAATCCGTGGAAACGGTCTCGGGATTGCAATTGACCATGATGGTCTCAAAGCCGTCTTCGCGCAATGCCAGTGCCGCGTGTACGCAGCAGTAGTCGAATTCAATGCCTTGCCCGATACGGTTGGGCCCGCCGCCGAGCACCATAATCTTTTTGCGTGTGGTCGGTTCCGCCTCGCACTCGTCCTCATAGGTCGAGTAGAGATACGCCGTCTGCGTGGCAAATTCAGCGGCGCAGGTGTCCACCCGCTTGTACACCGGGCGTATGCCCAGTTCGTGCCGGCGCTTGCGTACGCCGCTTTCCGTACTTTTGAGCAAATACGCCAGACGGCGGTCGGAAAACCCTTGCGCTTTAGCCAGCGCATGGTCTCAGCGTCAATCGCATCCAAATGCTCGTTGTCTAGTTGCAGTTCGATGTCGACGATGTCTTTGATTTGCGCAAGGAACCACGGGTCAATACGGGTGAGTTGATGCACGTCATCGAGACTAAACCCTGTGCGAGCGCATCACCCAAGTACCAGATGCGCTCGGGACCTGGCTCACCGAGCTCGCGTTCCAAGGTCTCGCGATCGGTCGTCTTTTGATTCAATCCGTCCACACCGACTTCCAAGCCACGCAGCGCTTTCTGGAAACTCTCCTGAAAGGTGCTGCCGATCGCCATGACCTCTCCCACTGATTTCATCTGCGTGGTCAGGTGCGAATCGGCTGGGGAAATTTCTCGAACGCGAAGCGCGGCACTTTGGTGACAACATAATCAATTGTCGGCTCGAAGGAGGCGGGAGTCGCGCCACCCGTAATCTCGTTGCGCAACTCATCCATCGTGTAGCCCCGGCCAACTTTGCAGCCACCTTGCGATGGAAAATCCCGTCGCCTTTGACGCCAGCGCCGAGGAGCGCGAGACCCGTGGTTCATCTCGATCACGATCATGCGCCCATCTTTCGGTTGATCGCAAACTGCACGTTCGACCCGCCCGTGTCCACACCAATCTCACGCAGCACGGCGATGCTCGCATCGCGCATGATCTGGTATTCCTTGTCGGTTAGGGTCTGCGCTGGCGCTACG
>NZ_JPOE01000003.1 GCF_000733775.1 Thiomonas sp. FB-Cd
TTGAGTTGGTCTTCGATAACAGTGACCACCGCATCACCGGAGCTTCGGTCAGTACACGGAAATCGCCGTCAAGCGGGTACTCACGCGCGACGGCACGTCTAGCTATTTCATCAATAACCAGCTTGTGCGCCGGCGTGACGTCCAGGACATTTTCTTGGCACCGGACTTGGGGCTCGCTCCTACGCCATCATTGGGCAGGGCACGATCACACGCATCATCGAATCGCGCCCCGAGGAGTTGCGGGTGATGTTGGAAGAAGCAGCGGGCGTATCCAAATACAAGGAACGCCGGCGCGAAACCGAAAACCGCCTCCTCGGCACGCGTGAAAACCTGCTCCGGGTCAATGACATCCTGCGTGAGCTGGAAAGTCAGCTCGACAAGCTGGAACAGCAGGCTGCCGTCGCGCAGAACTTCCGCAGGCTTCAGGAACAACTGGAAACGAGCCAGCATGGACTGTGGTTGCTGCGTTGGAGGGAAGCGCAGGATCGGCAGGATCGCATCGCGCAGGATTCGACCCTGGCGCTGAATGCCCTTGAGGCAAAGACGTCGGAATTGCGCGCTGCCGAATCTGAGCTTGAAGCGCTGCGCCAGGCCCAATATGCCGCGACCGATGCGCTGGGCATCGCACAGGCCAATCTCTATGCTGCCCAGGCGGAAGTGCGCGCCTTGAAGCCGAAATCCGCTATGTGGTTGACGCGCGCGACCGCGCTCAGCGGGGCCAACTCGAGCTGCAGTCCCAGCACGCACAATGGCAGGCACGCCAGCAAGAAGCGCTGCGAGATTCGGAGATGGCAACTGCGAAGTTGGCCGACGCGGAGCTTGCGCAGGCCGAGGCCGAGGGGCGAGTGAGCGAGCAGATGGACCAAATTCCTGCGCTCGAGGCTCGCCTGGCCGACGCGCAATTGAAGGCAACCGAGCAGCGCTTGCAGGCCGCCGCCGCACAACAGCGCTTGCAAGTGGAGGCGGAGCGTCAGCGCGCCTTGGCCAACAGCTCCAGCAGATCGAGCAGCGGATGCAGCGCCTGCAGGCGGAGCGTCGCAGCTTGCACAAACCCGACAGCCTGCGTCTTGACGACCTCGGCCGGCAGCAAAGCAGGTTGGCCGCCGAGCGCGATGGAGCGCAGGCGCGTCAACAAGAACTGCATGAGCAACTGCCCGTTCTGCAACAAATTCGTCAGGAGCAGCAAGCAGCCGCGCAGGAAACCGCTTCTGCGCTGGCATCAACCATCGCGCGCGTGCACGCGCTCAAGGCGTTGCAGGACAAGGTGATGACGCAGGGGCGCATTCAACCGTGGCTGGCGCGCCATGGGCTCGAGGGCATGGCGCGGTTGTGGACGCGCATCCATATCGAGCCAGGATGGGAAACCGCCCTTGAAGCCGCGCTGCGCGAGCGATTGGCCGCGCTTGAGGTGCATTCCCTGGATGCCATGGCTGGATTCGCCGCCGACCCGCGCCGGCGAAACTCACTTTTTTTGCAGCACCGCAGGCGCTGCCCCATGTCGAACGCCAATGGGCTGCAGCCACTGGCGAGTCTGCTGAACTACGTGGACCCGGGTTGCGTGCCGTGCTCGACGAGTGGCTGGCCCTGGTCTTTACTGCCGAATCGGTCGAACAGGCCATACGGTACCGCACGGGGCTGCCGGCCGGTGCCATGCTGGTCACCCGCGAGGGCATGCTGTGAGTCGCCACAGCGTGAGTCTTTATGCTGCGGACAGCGAGCAGGCCGGCATGTTGGCTAGAGCACAGGAAATCGACAACTTGGAGCGCCAGGTCAAGGCGCAGCAGATCCTCGCTGACGACACGCGCAGCACGGCGTTGCAGGCGGATGCGGCCTGGAGCCAAGCTCAGGAGCAGGCGGCTGCGGAGAGTCGCCGCATGCAGACGCTGACCCATCAGTTCCACGCGGTTCAGGTGGAGTGGCTCAAATTGCAACAGCAGCAGCAGGAATCAGTGAGTCGCGCTGAACGCCTGGATGCTGACCTTGGCGAGTTGGACGCGCAAGCCGAGGAGCTCTCGGCCAGTCAGGCCGAGAGCGAGGCTCGTTTTGAGCAACTCGACGCCGATCTCGCGCGGTGCCAGCAGGCCCAAGCGGACCTTGATGGTGATGTGCTACGTGAGCAGGCTGGGTTGCCGCGGCGCGCTCCAGCCTGAGATTGCTGGAGCAGACCCAGGCCGAGGCCCTGTATGCGATACGCAGCTTGGAGCAGCGTCGAAGTGACTCTGCCAGAATGGCTGAAACCGCGAAGCAACAGCTCGCTGAACTCGCGGCGCGATTGCAAGCAGTTGACGAGGAGCTGACACGCCTAAGCGATGCCACGGCCCGCGCAGGCCTTCAGGATGCGCTTGCGGCTCAGCAACGTAGTCAAGAGCATTTGGCCAGTCGACGTGCTGAACACGACGAATTGGCCGCACGCTTACGCACGCTGGAGGAGTTCCGGGTGCAATTGGAGCGCGAAGCGGAGCCGCTGCGCGGCGCCATCACAGCGCGCCAACTGGAGGAGCAGGAGGCCAGGTTGCAGGCTGAGCAGTATCGCCAGATGCTGGCCGATGCGCAGGTTGATGTGGAGCAGCTTGCCGCGCGCCTACCGTCGGACTGCAAGCCCGAGGAGCTAGGGCGCGAAACGCAGCGCCTGAATCGCGAGATCGCCGCGCTCGGCGCGGTCAACCTTGCCGCGCTCGACGAGCTCGGTCACGCGCGCGAGCGCAAGGAGTTTCTCGATGCGCAGCTCGATGACTTGGAGCAGGCTGCCCGCACGCTCGAAGACGCCATCCACAAGATTGACGCCGAAACACGCGAGCAACTCCGCCTGACTTTCGACCAGGTCAACACACACTTCGGGCGCGTGTTTCCGGAGCTTTTCGGGGGCGGTGCGGCACGCCTCATCATGACGGGTGATGAGATTCTGGATGCCGGCGTACAGGTTATGGCACAGCCACCTGGCAAGCGCAACAGCACCATCCATTTGCTGTCTGGTGGCGAGAAGGCGCTGGTGGCAATTGCGCTAGTCTTCGGTATCTTTCACCTAACCCGGCGCCATTTTGCATTCTCGACGAGGTGGACGCTCCACTGGATGACGCCAACACCGAGCGTTTTGCCAAGCTTGTGGAAGCCATGTCGGGAGCGACGCAGTTCCTGTTCATCTCACACAATAAGATTGCGATGGAAATGGCAGAACAGCTGGTGGGCGTCACGATGCAGGAGCAAGGTGTTTCCCGCTTGGTTGCAGTGGACATGGACACGGCGGCGCAATTGGCAGAAGCTGCAGCCTAAACATGCGGCCCGCACCGAGAAGCTCGTGGTGCGGAGGTCTATCGGCCAAGCACGCTAGACGCATGAGTCAAGACATGACCGAGCTGTAGCGCGATGAACCGAGAGCTTCACCGAGCGGTGACACTTCGTGACAAACTCTGAGTATTCGATCGCATTGAGCGCTCCGCTGCGGCTGGCCAACTGCACGCCAGCCTGTAGTTCCGCGTAGCGCTCCGAGGGTTGTAGCGTCTCCCACAAACCCGATTGCGCATTGCGCCCCCCGAACAGTAAAGCTTGTTCCGACACGCGCAATGCGCGGCATGCGCGACAGTAGAGATTCGCCAGGTACTGGCTGCTCGAACATGAAACTGGCAATGGCGTCGATAAGCGGATCAATGCGCAGCGCTGGTGGCCGCAGGCGGGTGGGCTCTGCAGACGCGAGTTGTGGCTCGACGTACTGCGGCTCACCATCGAGTCCCGGCTCCCTTTGCACATCGCGGCCGCAGCAGTGCCCGGCTCGTCGCCCATGAGCGGGCCGCGCCCTCGGATCGCGGCCGACGTCGCCTCAGCTGCCAGGATTGCCAGAGATTGAATGCCACGACAGCAGCAATGATCAGCGCGCCCACTACTAGCAAGGCCTGCTGCAATTGACCCATGGATATCGTCCTCGTTCGTCGTCTAGCGTGTTGTCGGGTGGGCCGATAGACCTCCGCACCACGAGCTTCTCGTGCGGCCCGCATGTTTAGGCTGCAGCTTCTGCCAATTGCGCCGCCGTGTCCATGTCCACTGCAACCAAGCGGGAAACACCTTGCTCCTGCATCGTGACGCCCACCAGCTGTTCTGCCATTTCCATCGCAATCTTATTGTGTGAGATGAACAGGAACTGCGTCGCTCCCGACATGGCTTCCACAAGCTTGGCAAAACGCTCGGTGTTGGCGTCATCCAGTGGAGCGTCCACCTCGTCGAGAATGCAAAATGGCGCCGGGTAAGGTGAAAGATACCGAAGACTAGCGCAATTGCCACCAGCGCCTTCTCGCCACCAGACAGCAAATGGATGGTGCTGTTGCGCTTGCCAGGTGGCTGTGCCATAACCTGTACGCCGGCATCCAGAATCTCATCACCCGTCATGATGAGGCGTGCCGCACCGCCCCCGAAAAGCTCCGGAAACACGCGCCCGAAGTGTGTGTTGACCTGGTCGAAAGTCAGGCGGAGTTGCTCGCGTGTTTCGGCGTCAATCTTGTGGATGGCGTCTTCGAGCGTGCGGGCAGCCTGCTCCAAGTCATCGAGCTGCGCATCGAGAAACTCCTTGCGCTCGCGCGCGTGACCGAGCTCGTCGAGCGCGGCAAGGTTGACCGCGCCGAGCGCGGCGATCTCGCGATTCAGGCGCTGCGTTTCGCGCCCTAGCTCCTCGGGCTTGCAGTCCGACGGTAGGCGCGCGGCAAGCTGCTCCACATCAACCTGCGCATCGGCCAGCATCTGGCGATACTGCTCAGCCTGCAACCTGGCCTCCTGCTCCTCCAGTTGGCGCGCTGTGATGGCGCCGCGCAGCGGCTCCGCTTCGCGCTCCAATTGCACCCGGAACTCCTCCAGCGTGCGTAAGCGTGCGGCCAATTCGTCGTGTTCAGCACGTCGACTGCCAAATGCTCTTGACTACGTTGCTGAGCCGCAAGCGCATCCTGAAGGCCTGCGCGGCCGTGGCATCGCTTAGGCGTGTCAGCTCCTCGTCAACTGCTTGCAATCGCGCCGCGAGTTCAGCGAGCTGTTGCTTCGCGGTTTCAGCCATTCTGGCAGAGTCACTTCGACGCTGCTCCAAGCTGCGTATCGCATACAGGGCCTCGGCCTGGGTCTGCTCCAGCAATCTCAGGCTGGAGCGCGCCGCGGCCAACCCAGCCTGCTCACGTAGCACATCACCATCAAGGTCCGCTTGGGCCTGCTGGCACCGCGCGAGATCGGCGTCGAGTTGCTCAAAACGAGCCTCGCTCTCGGCCTGACTGGCCGAGAGCTCCTCGGCTTGCGCGTCCAACTCGCCAAGGTCAGCATCCAGGCGTTCAGCGCGACTCACTGATTCCTGCTGCTGCTGTTGCAATTTGAGCCACTCCACCTGAACCGCGTGGAACTGATGGGTCAGCGTCTGCATGCGGCGACTCTCCGCAGCCGCCTGCTCCTGAGCTTGGCTCCAGGCCGCATCCGCCTGCAACGCCGTGCTGCGCGTGTCGTCAGCGAGGATCTGCTGCGCCTTGACCTGGCGCTCCAAGTTGTCGATTTCCTGTGCTCTAGCCAACATGCCGGCCTGCTCGCTGTCCGCAGCATAAAGACTCACGCTGTGGCGACTCACAGCATGCCCCTCGCGGGTGACCAGCATGGCACCGGCCGGCAGCCCGTGCGGTACCGTATGGCCTGTTCGACCGATTCGGCAGTAAAGACCAGGGCCAGCCACTCGTCGAGCACGGCACGCAACCCGGGTCCACGTAGTTCAGCAGACTCGCCAGTGGCTGCAGCCCATTGGCGTTCGACATGGGGCCAGCCGCCTGCGGTGCTGCAAAAAAAGTGAGTTTCGCCGGCGGCGGTCGGCGGCGAATCCAGCCATGGCATCCAGGGAATGCACCTCAAGCGCGGCCAATCGCTCGCGCAGCGCGGCTTCAAGGGCGGTTTCCCATCCTGGCTCGATATGGATGCGCGTCCACAACCGCGCCATGCCCTCGAGCCCATGGCGCGCCAGCCACGGTTGAATGCGCCCCTGCGTCATCACCTTGTCCTGCAACGCCTTGAGCGCGTGCACGCGCGCGATGGTTGATGCCAGCGCAGAAGCGGTTTCCTGCGCGGCTGCTTGCTGCTCCTGACGAATTTGTTGCAGAACGGGCAGTTGCTCATGCAGTTCTTGTTGACGCGCCTGCGCTCCATCGCGCTCGGCGGCCAACCTGCTTTGCTGCCGCCGAGGTCGTCAAGACGCAGGCTGTCGGGTTTGTGCAAGCTGCGACGCTCCGCCTGCAGGCGCTGCATCCGCTGCTCGATCTGCTGGAGCTGTTGCCAAGGGCGCGCTGACGCTCCGCCTCCACTTGCAAGCGCTGTTGTGCGGCGGCGGCCTGCAAGCGCTGCTCGGTTGCCTTCAATTGCGCGTCGGCCAGGCGAGCCTCGAGCGCAGGAATTTGGTCCATCTGCTCGCTCACTCGCCCTCGGCCTCGGCCTGCGCAAGCTCCGCGTCGGCCAACTTCGCAGTTGCCATCTCCGAATCTCGCAGCGCTTCTTGCTGGCGTGCCTGCCATTGTGCGTGCTGGGACTGCAGCTCGAGTTGGCCCGCTGAGCGCGGTCGCGCGCGTCAACCACATAGCGGATTTCGGCTTCAAGGCGCGCCACTTCCGCCTGGGCAGCATAGAGATTGGCCTGTGCGATGCCCAGCGCATCGGTCGCGCATATTGGGCCTGGCGCAGCGCTTCAAGCTCAGATTCGGCAGCGCGCAATTCCGACGTCTTTGCCTCAAGGGCATTCAGCGCCAGGGTCGAATCCTGCGCGATGCGATCCTGCCGATCCTGCGCTTCCCCCCAACGCAGCAACCACAGTCCATGCTGGCTCGTTTCCAGTTGTTCCTGAAGCCTGCGGAAGTTCTGCGCGACGGCAGCCTGCTGTTCCAGCTTGTCGAGCTGACTTTCCAGCTCACGCAGGATGTCATTGACCCGGAGCAGGTTTTCACGCGTGCCGAGGAGGCGGTTTTCGGTTTCGCGCCGGCGTTCCTTGTATTTGGATACGCCCGCTGCTTCTTCCAACATCACCCGCAACTCCTCGGGGCGCGATTCGATGATGCGTGTGATCGTGCCCTGCCCAATGATGGCGTAGGAGCGAGCCCCAAGTCCGGTGCCAAGAAAAATGTCCTGGACGTCACGCCGGCGCACAAGCTGGTTATTGATGAAATAGCTAGACGTGCCGTCGCGCGTGAGTACCCGCTTGACGGCGATTTCCGTGTACTGACCGAAGCTCCCGGTGATGCGGTGGTCACTGTTATCGAAGACCAACTCAACGC
>NZ_JPOE01000004.1 GCF_000733775.1 Thiomonas sp. FB-Cd
CCATGTTCCTCGTCGTCGTCATCGCAGCCCTTGCCGTTGCCCTGCTGCTCTACGGGGTGATGATCTACAACAACCTCGTGGCCTCAAGCATGCGGTTGCGCAGGCTTGGTCCAACATCGACGTCCTGCTCAAGCAGCGTCACGACGAACTGCCCAAGCTTGTGGAGGTCTGCAAGCAGTCGATGCACTTCGAGCAAGAAACACTCGATCGCGTGATCCGCGCGCGTCAACAGGTACAGGAGGCGCGTGCCGCGCAGAACGTTGGCGCGCTCGGCCGTGCCGAGGGTGCGCTGCACGGCAGCATGGCAAGGCTTTTTGCGGTCGCCGAAAGCTACCCCATCTGAAGACCAACGAAAGCTTCGGTCATCTGCAGGCGCGGATCAGCGGCCTGGAGGAGAGCATCGCGGACCGGCGCGAGTTCTACAACGCAGCGGTCAACGCCAACAATGTGCGCATCGAGCAATTCCCCGACGTGCTGGTTGCGCGGCTGTTCAGCTTTAACCCTGCGGTCTTCTTTAAAGTCGTCGATGCCGACAAGGCCGACGTGGATCTGAAGATTTCTTTCGGCGGGCAGCGTGACACCTCGCCCCTCGCCATCCGCTGCATCAGCAACAGATCAATTGCAGCTGTGACGGCCATGGCGCGATGGCTGCCGCATGACCCCGAAGGCGCTGTCATTCTGCTCTTTGCGGCAGTCCTCGGCGCGGTGCAGTTTTTCCGGCTGCAGCGCCGCAGGCGGCTCATGGAGGACACCCCCACTGCGCGCATCCGCTCGGCTGCACAGGGTTATGTGAGCTCAGTGCCGGGTGCGGCTGCCCGATGCGCCATTGCACTCGCCGCTCACGGCCACACCCTGCGCCTGGTGGCGGTTTCGCATCGAGCGGCGCAAAAGTGAGGGGCGCAACGCCGGCTGGGAGCTTGAGCAGCGCGGCGTCAGCGAGGCTCAGTTCTGGCTGGACGATGAAAGCGGGCGTTGCATTGTCGATCCCGCCGCGCGGAGGTGCGCGCAGTCAACCACCGCTCCTGGGTGGGTGCCACGCCGTGCTTATTCCGGAGTCTCCTGGAACGACGATTTGGTCGGGAGATGCCGAGCATCGCTACACCGAGGAACTGATCTTGCCTGGCGAAACCCTCTATGCCCTGGGCCAGTTCACCAGCATCGATCCGCTACAGACTTCGGCCCGCGACGATCTGCGCGATCTGGTCATTGCCTGGAAGCCGAACCCGCCCGGCGCGCGGCATTCGACAGCAACGGCGACGGCGAGCTCGACGCCGCCGAGTTCGACCAACTGCGCTCAGCTGCGGCGCAGCAGGTTGCTGTGAACCGCCGCGAGGAGGCTGCCCGGCCGCAAACCCATGTGCTGCACAAGCCGCCAGGCGCCAGATCTTTCTCCTGTCCACCGTGCCGGCACAAAGGCTTGGGACCCGTCTGCGCTGGCAATCCTGGGCATGGCTCGCGGCGTCCTTGATCGCCGCAGGGTTGGCTGGGTCGACGTTGCTGGGCTGACGCGCGCTACTCGAGGGCATCCAGCAGACGGTCGCTCTGCGCGCCGGTCCCCGCCCTTCGGCCCAGAAGCGCATAAAGCAATATGGCGCCAAGGTCGCGGTCCCGATGCCGCCAAGGCAAAGCCGCCAAACTTCAATGTGAAGTCCGCCGTACCCAGCATGAGCGTAATGGCGACGATGATGAGGTTGCGACTTTCGGAGAAGTCCACCTTGTTGTCCACCCAGATGCGCGCGCCCGACACGGCGATGAGCCCGAAAATCACGATGGCTACGCCGCGCAGCACCGGCGCGGGATGAGGTGAATGAGCGCGCCGAACTTGGGGCTGAAGCCCAGGACGATGGCGACAACCGCGGCCGTGGCGAAGATGAGCGTGGAGTAGATTTTGGTCGCCGCCATCACGCCAATGTTCTCCGCATACGTGGTAACCCGGTTCCACCCGCCGCGCCCGAAACGATGGTTGCAAGCCCATCGCCGAGAAAGGCGCGACCCATGTAGCGATCGAGATTCTGCCCGGTCATGGCCGTAACGGCCTTGATGTGCCCAAGATTCTCCGCGACGAGGATCACCACCACAGGCACGATCAATGTCATCGCTCTGGGTTGAACACGGGCGCCGTGAAGTTTGGCAGGCCAAACCAGGCGGCGCCGGCCAGGTCCGAGAAGTTCATCGGCGTACCCAGACCCAGACCATTGGCCAGGATGGCGTAGACGACGCTGGCAATGACGAGTCCGACCAGGATGAGCAGTCGCTGCACCATACCCCGCTGTACACCGCGACCAGTCCGACCGCCAGGAACGTCACCACGGCCATCCAGTCCTCGAAGTTGCTCGCGCCATGCGATTTGATGGCGATGGGGGCAGATTCAGGCCAATCACGGCAACCACGGAGCCGGTGACGACCGGAGGCATCAGGCGCTCGATCCAGCGCGTGCCTATGCCCATCACGATCAGGCCGATTGCCGCATACACCACGCCACAGGCAACGATGCCGCCCAGCGCCACAGCGATGTTGGGATTCATGCCACCGCCCGAATAACCGCTGGCGGCGATGACCACGCCGATGAACGAGAACGACGAGCCAGGTAGCTTGGCACCCTGCCGCCCACGACAAGAAGAAAATCAGCGTGCCCAACCCGCTCATCAGAATCGCGATGTTGGGCGAGAAACCCATCAACAGCGGAGCAAAGACGGTAGAGCCGAACATGGCCACCACATGCTGCAAACCCATCGCCAGTGTCTGGGCGGGGGTAAGCGCTCGTCAGGCGCAACGACGCCCCCGTATTCAAGCGCCATTTGGGAAAATACGCATCAGCCATCTTCACCTCCCTGGTTGTCGGTCATGCCGCGTGCGCCGCCGCCTGATTTTGAACGCTCAACGTCGCCTCTTCCCTGCACCCGAAATCATGGGACCTTCTGCACGACTTGCGCATTTTCGTGGATCCGATGCCGCGAGTGCAGATGCAGCCATTGGCAGCGCCGCGTCGTGCCGGCCCGCGGCGCACCCCGGCGTGCAGCTCGATGACGCGCCCGTCAGCGTTGTGTCGCATGCCGATGCGAAAGGCCGCGCTCACGCGCCGCAACCCCATCGCGCAAGGCATGCCTGCACGACGGGCTGGCGCAGCCATCACTTCGTGCCAAAAATGCGATCACCCGCATCGCCCAGGCCGGGACGATGTAGCCATGTTCATTCAAACCCTCGTCGACCGCGGCAAGGGTGATGGGGACGTCGGGATGGGCTCGGTGCACGGTGCGCACGCCTTCTGGCGCAGCCAAAAGATTGACGAGCTTGAGCGTGGTGGCCCGCCTGTTTCAGCCGGGACAGGGCCGCGGCTGCCGAATTGCCCGTCGCCAGCATGGGGTCGACCACAATCACCAGACGCTCGGCCATGTCATCGGGCACCTTGAAGTAATACTCCACCGGCTCCAGGGTGGCGGGACCCCGTACAGGCCAATGTGGCCCACGCGTGCGTTCGGCAACAGATCGATCATGCCGTCGAGCATGCCATTGCCGGCGCGCAGGATTGACACCAGACACAGCTTCTTGCCGCAAGGATGGGCATGCGGCAATCGGCAACCGGAGTACTCACATCCACCAGCTGCGTGGGCAAATCACGCGTGGCCTCATACGCCAGCATCGCGGCGATTCCACGCACGAGCCACCGGAAGTAGCATCCGCTGGCAGCACAGCTCACGCAAGCGCGAGCCGTGATCCACAACAGAAACTGCCGGCGACTCGTGCGTGAAATCGCCGCGATGCTGCGTATGAGGCACGCGTGATTTGCCCACGCAGCTGGTGGATGTGAGTACTCCGGTTGCCGATTGCCGCATGCCCATCCTTGCCGGCAAGAAGCTGTGTCTGGTGTCAATCCTGCGCGCCGGCAATGGCATGCTCGACGGCATGATCGATCTGTTGCCGAACGCACGCGTGGGCCACATTGCCTGTACCGGGATCCCGCCACCCTGGAGCCGGTGGAGTATTACTTCAAGGTGCCCGATGACATGGCCGAGCGTCTGGTGATTGTGGTCGACCCCATGCTGGCGACGGGCAATTCGGCAGCCGCGGCCCTGTCCCGGCTGAAACAGGCGGGCCACCACGCTCAAGCTCGTCAATCTTTTGGCTGCGCCAGAAGGCGTGCGCACCGTGCACCGAGCCCTCCCGACGTCCCCATCACCCTTGCCGCGGTCGACGAGGGTTTGAATGAACATGGCTACATCGTCCCCGCCTGGGCGATGCGGGTGATCGCATTTTTGGCACGAAGTGATGGCTGCGCCAGCCCGTCGTGCAGCATGCCTTGCGCGATGGGGTTGCGGCGCGTGAGCGCGGCCTTTCGCATCGGCATGCGACACAACGCTGACGGCGCGTCATCGAGCTGCACGCCGGGTGCGCCGCGGGGCCGGCACGACGCGGCGCTGCCAATGGCTGCATCTGCACTCGCGGCATCGGATCCACGAAAATGCGCAAGTCGTGCAGAAGGTCCCATGATTTCGGGTGCAGGAAGAGGCGACGTTGAGCGTTCAAATCAGGCGGCGGCGCACGCGGCATGGACCGACAACCAGGGAGGTGAAGATGGCTGATGCGTATTTTCCCAAATGGCGCTTGAATACCGGGGCGTCGTTGCGCCTGACGAGCGCTTACCCCGGCCCAGACACTGGCGATGGGTTTGCAGCATGTGGTGGCCATGTTCGGCTCTACCGTCTTTGCTCCGCTGTTGATGGGTTTCTCGCCCAACATCGCGATTCTGATGAGCGGGGTGGGCACGCTGATTTTCTTTCTTGTCGTGGGCGGCAGGGTGCCAAGCTACCTGGGCTCGTCGTTCTCGTTCATCGGCGTGGTCATCGCGCCAGCGTTATTCGGGCGGTGGCATGAATCCCAACATCGCTGTGGCGCTGGGCGGCATCGTTGCCTGTGGCGTGGTGTATGCGGCAATCGGCCTGATCGTGATGGGCATAGGCACGCGCTGGATCGAGCGCCTGATGCCTCCGGTCGTCACCGGCTCCGTGGTTGCCGTGATTGCCTGAATCTGCCCCATCGCCATCAAATCGCATGCGCGAGCAACTTCGAGGACTGGATGGCCGTGGTGACGTTCCTGGCGGTCGGACTGGTCGCGGTGTACACGCGGGGTATGGTGCAGCGACTGCTCATCCTGGTCGGACTCGTCATTGCCAGCGTCGTCTACGCCATCCTGGCCAATGGTCTGGTCTGGGTACGCCGATGAACTTCTCGGACCTGGCGGCGCCGCCTGGTTTGGCCTGCCAAACTTCACGCGCCCGTGTTCAACCCCAGAGCGATGACATTGATCGTGCCTGTGGTGGTGATCCTCGTCGCGGAGAATCTTGGGCACATCAAGGCCGTTACGGCCATGACCGGGCAGAATCTCGATCGCTACATGGGTCGCGCCTTTCTCGGCGATGGGCTTGCAACCATCGTTTCGGGCGCGGCGGGTGGAACCGGGGTTACCACGTATGCGGAGAACATTGGCGTGATGGCGGCGACCAAAATCTACTCCACGCTCATCTTCGCCACGGCCGCGGTTGTCGCCATCGTCCTGGGCTTCAGCCCCAAGTTCGGCGCGCTCATTCACCTCATCCCGGCGCGGTGCTGCGCGGCGTAGCCATCGTGATTTTCGGCTCATCGCCGTGTCGGGCGCGCGCATCTGGGTGGACAACAAGGTGGACTTCTCCGAAGTCGCAACCTCATCATCGTCGCCATTACGCTCATGCTGGGTACGGCGGACTTCACATTGAAGTTTGGCGGCTTTGCCTTGGGCGGCATCGGACCGCGACCTTCGGCGCCATATTGCTTTATGCGCTTCTGGGGCCGAAGGGCGGGGAACCGGCGCGGCAGAGCGACCGTCTGCTGGATGCCCTCGAGTAGCGCGCGTCAGCCCAGCAACGTCGACCCAGCCAACCCTGCGGCGATCAAGGACGCCGCGAGCATGCCAGGATTGCCAGCGCAGACGGGTCCCAAGCCTTTGTGCCGGCACGGTGGACAGGAGAAAGATCTGGCGCCCTGGCGGCTTGTGCAGCACATGGGTTTGCGGCCGGGCAGCCTCCTCGCGGCGGTTCACAGCAACCTGCTGCGCCGCAGCTGAGCGCAGTTGGTCGAACTCGGCGGCGTCGAGCTCGCCGTCGCCGTTGCTGTCGAATGCCGCGCGCCGGGCGGTTCGGCCTTCCAGGCAATGACCAGATCGCGCAGATCGTCGCGGGCCGAAGTCTGTAGCGGATCGATGCTGTGAACTGGCCCAGGGCATAGAGGGTTTCGCCAGGCAAGATCAGTTCCTCGGTGTAGCGATGCTCGGCATCTCCCGACCAAATCGTCGTTCCAGGAGACTCCGGAATAAGCACGGGCGTGGCACCCACCCAGGAGCGGTGGTGACTGCGCGCACCTCCGCGCCGGCGGGATCGACAATGCAACGCCCGCTTTCATCGTCAGCCAGAACTGAGCCTCGCTGACGCCGCGCTGCTCAAGCTCCCAGCCGCGTTGCGCCCCTCACTTTTGCGCCGCTCGATGCGAAACCGCCACCAGGCGCAGGGTGTGGCCGTGAGCGGCGAGTGCAATGGCGCATCGGGCAGCCGCACCCGGCCACTGAGCTCCACATAACCCTGTGCAGCCGAGCGGATGCGCGCAGTGGGGTGTCCTCCATGAGCCGCCTGCCGGCGCTGCAGCCGGAAAAACTGCACCGCGCCGAGGACTGCCGCAAAGAGCAGAATGACAGCGCCTTCGGGTCATGCGGCAGCCATCGCGCCATGGCCGTCACAGCTGCAATTGATCTGTTGCTGATGCAGCGGATGGCGAGGGGCGAGGTGTCACGCTGCCCCGCCGAAGAAATCTTCAGATCCACGTCGGCCTTGTCGGCATCGACGACTTTAAAGAAGACCGCAGGGTTAAAGCTGAACAGCCGCGCAACCAGCACGTCGGGGAATTGCTCGATGCGCACATTGTTGGCGTTGACCGCTGCGTTGTAGAACTCGCGCCGGTCCGCGATGCTCTCCTCCAGGCCGCTGATCCGCGCCTGCAGATGACCGAAGCTTCGTTGGTCTTCAGATCGGGGTAGCTTTCGGCGACCGCAAAAAGCCTTGCCATGCTGCCGTGCAGCGCACCCTCGGCACGGCCGAGCGCGCCAACGTTCTGCGCGGCACGCGCCTCCTGTACCTGTTGACGCGCGCGGATCACGCGATCGAGTGTTTCTTGCTCGAAGTGCATCGACTGCTTGCAGACCTCCACAAGCTTGGGCAGTTCGTCGTGACGCTGCTTGAGCAGGACGTCGATGTTGGACCAAGCCTGCGCAACCGCATGCTTGAGGCCCACGAGGTTGTTGTAGATCATCACCCCGTAGAGCAGCAGGGCAACGGCAAGGGCTGCGATGACGACGACGAGGAACATGGCGGCAGATCCGGGTGGTGCTGTGTTGTCGCAGATCGTAACAATCGTCGGCTTTCGCGGGAGAGACGCTGGCCTCGGCCAAC
>NZ_JPOE01000006.1 GCF_000733775.1 Thiomonas sp. FB-Cd
TGTCTTGCACCGCCGCCTGTCCGGATGCACTCGTTTGTTCAACACTCATGAAACGGCATTATATCAAAAATACCGTTTGTAGAACTGCATATATTAAGATTCCACGTAAGGGCCATGCTGAGGTACACTTGTGGCGTCACTAGGCCGCCAAGCCGACACAAAAGATCGTGTTGGCCGCCAAGCCAACCGACGAACGCACTGCAGCGGATGCTGCACAGCAAGGGCCGCCAGCCCGAGCTAGTCCGACGTAGCCGCATGCCTCTAATAGGGCTGGTGCGGCTGCAACGAGCGCTGGGGTGAAATTCCCCTTTCGACTCAATCCCTGGCCGAAAGCTCAGGATTGGGCGACAACGAAACGGGCACGCCGGCAACGGTTGTGTAGCACCTGGCAGCAGCGAAATGGGAGACGGCTTTCGCCGTCGTTAACACCACGGTGGCCGCAGGCGAAAGCCGGCGGACATCTGCTCGACGTGTGGGCTTCTGAGGGCGCAGAAATGCGTCAGGGTCGCGAGGGGAAACCTGGATCGACTGGCACCATCCGAAGGGTGGGTCGATGTACAGCTCAAGCACGTAAGCCTAGCCCCACGAGGGAGGGTTCGAGAGGTCGTGATGCAATGGATTCACGTGAGGCGTTGAAGTTTCCAGCAAGTACCAGAGAGTTTTTGGAATCTTTTCCTGGGAAACCCGCAAGGGGTAAGGTCTAAGACCTAAGCGAAGAAACGGAGCCGACTGCTAAACGATCGCAGTAGCTGAAGCGCCCGACACTCGCAAGAGAAGGGCATCTGTCTAAGTTGGGAATCTCTGACGGCGGTTTGAGCTGGGATGGCACCTAGCGACGCGCAAGAGAGGGAGATGAGGCAAGTAGGAGTCCTGAAGGCGCAAGCCTTGTCGTGCTGAGCGGAACGGTGCGAACAGGAACCGGCGACGAGCCGGGTACGAAAGCTGAAGTCGGACGAAAAAGTGCAAAGCGGCCTGGCGGCCGCGCGTTGTGTCAGTGACAGAAACCAGCCTTTGGCGAGGCTGGATTCAGCAGGGCGCGGATTGGCCTTGGCGGGCTATGAAGCGGCATCCGGTTTGGCGACCGGATGCAAAGTCAACACGGCTGGCCCAGAGCATCAGGACAGCTAAGAAAGAGTCCGCGGACAAGTTCTGCGGGATGTTCACTTTGGGGCTCGGCGTTGCGGTAAGGGTGGCTCCCGAAACTGCGACGTGCGAACGGTGGTGTGCACTGGAACCACGCAAAACACCAGTTCAGCGTGATTGGCTCTCGCCCAGCCTGCCTACGGGCATGAAGGAGGCTGCTTGCAGCCGTGAGAAGGCTTTGAAGCCACGTCGAGGCTTGCCTCGAGATTGAGATAATCGGGCCTTGTGCCTGTTGATGATCCACACACCCAGTGCAGCCTCCAAGCTGCCTGGGTGTTTTTTCATGCGCGGCGGCCAGGCCGGTGGGGTACAGCTGGGCATGCGCAATGCTTCGCCGGTGCGCTCACCACCAGCATGGCGTGCGACGAACTCGACGCGGCCGCGCGGCCGCGTCGCAGAGGGTCCGCGCGCGGCCAGAACCGCGTCTACAAGGATCGGGCGGCGCAGGCCAGCAGCGCCCGCGCTTCGGCGGGCGGCACCAGGCTGAACCGCGCCACCTACTTGCCGGCCGTGGGCAGACGCTCGAGCAGCTCGGCGTTCTGTTGCTGCAACGTCTGCAGCTTGCCGCGCATCTCCGCTAGTTCTTCGCGAACCTTGATGCCCTGCTCACGCGCAGTGGCCGCGGCGTCGCGCGCCTGGTCGAGGTCTTTGCTCAACACCTTGCTGGCGGCTTTCTCGGCGGCCAGGGCCTGCTTGATCTCGCCGAGCTGAGTTTGCAGGGCGCTTTCCAAGGCCGTGAGGGCCTCCAGGCGGGTTTTGGCATCCTCCACCTCAACCGTGAGCTGATCGGCCAACTGAGCGGCTTCCAAGCGACTTGCTTCGAGCTCGGCACGCGCGGCCTCCAGCGCTTCGCGCTCGCTGTTCAGGCGCGCGTTAGCCAGGTCGAGCGCTGCGGCCCATATGTCGGCACCGACCTCGGCCAGGCGCTCCATCACCAAGGGTGGGGCGGGCTCGCGCAACGGCGTGGACTTGTCGGCCTTGCGCGTGCGCCACTGGGCCATGGCCTCGCTGATAGTCGTGAAGCTGCCGCCGCCGACGGCCTTGCGCACGGCGGCGAGGGTCGGCGACTGGCCTGCGGCGTCGAGGGCGTCGGCGGCGGCCCAGATTTGTTCGGCGGTGATGGCCATGGGAATCTCCTGTAGCGCGTAATAGATAGTATGTATCATACTACAATCTACAAAATACAACAAAGGTCGTGGTCGGGTTCTAAGCCAGAACCGCCGAAATTTCCGTCATCCCAGCTCCAGCCCCGCCACGAGCGCATCCAGGTCGATCATCTTGCCGTCGCTCTGGAAGGTGTAATGCCCGTTCAGCAGGATGTGCCGCCAGGCCGCCGGCGATATCTGGGTCAGGAGAGCGTGCGCCTTGGCGTTGCCGCTCGCCTCGTACTTCATCAGCAGCCGCGAGAGGATGGCCGAGTTGTAGAAGATGACCGCGTTGGCGATCAGCCTGGCGCACTGGTTGCTGATCTCAATTTCGATGTCGGTGCGCCCGGTCAATTCCTTCTTGCCGCCGACCTGGGCGATGGTTGAGCGTAGCTGGTGATAGGACTCGATGCGGTTCTGTGAGCGGTGAACGTTGCGCTCCAGTTGCGGATCGCGCAGGTAGCGCAGCGTGTAGATGCTGCGGATGAGCTTGTCGAACTCGAACACCGCGCGCCGCGTGGGTTCGGCGCGGTGTAGGTGCATAGCTTGCGGATCAGCGTGCCCTGCGTCATCTCCTTCAGTCCGAGCGTGGCGACAATCTGGTCGAGGTTCGGCTTCTCGCTGACTATGAGATCGCGGTCGATTCTCCCGGCCGGCCGGATCAGGCACTGATCGTACAGCGCCGGATCGTCGGCACTGTAGAGTTCCTTCAACTGATCGCCAAGGTCGGTGAAGCGCGGCTCGAAACGCAGGCCGAACCAGTGCAGGATAGCGAAGTTGGCCTTGTTGACGCTGTGCATGTCGCCGGTGATCGCGGTCGGCACGATGTCCGACGTGTTGCGATACCAGATGTCGAACACGTGATGGGCCTCGTAATCGTGCGCGCCGATCAGGTAGCCGTTGAGCGGCACGTGGTTGCACAGCAGCGTGTAGGCGACCACGCCCTTGCCGCGCCCAAAGTATTTGCGCGAGTGGCGCGCTTTCACGGTCGGCCGCTCGACGCCGAATTTCTGACCATCGACGGCACCGTACAGTGCATCGAGGTCGAACGAGTAGTACGGGAAGATCGGCAGCGCGGCGATGGCGTTGCTGATGCAGTCGTTGGCCGCGTGCAGCGTTGCGTGGCGCAGGTACTGTTGGTAGGCGCTCTCCAGCACGTGGTACGGGATGTCGCTGGTGCGTGCCATGACCTGGTTGCCGTGGTTCATCGCCTGCGCGATGATGACCGCCATCAGGCTGTCGGCGTCGGCGACCTTCTTCGCATAGCGCGGCTGCAAAGGCGTCAGCGCCGACAGGAACTGGCACTGGCCGTTGACGAAGCGGAACACGTCGGCCACGTCGCAGAACGGCAGTTGCTCGTAGAACGCCTTCTCGCGCGCCTTCTGGTTCTCGCCCTTGGGCTTGCGCCATGTCAGCTTCTGCGTGTCCTTGTCGTATTCTAGGTGCGTCAGCTTGCCCTGCTTCAGCTCGCGGTTGAAGGCCAGCCACTGAGCGCGCAGCTCGGTCGCGAGCGCATCGAGCTGGGCATCGAGTGGCTGCCGCAGGAACGGGATGTCGATCTGCGCCAGCACGGCGGCCTTCTCATCCAGCGAAACCAGCTCGTCGGAAAAATGCCGGTGCTGCAAGCTGTCGTCGAGGTAGAGTTCACCCGACTGGAAGCGCTTCCTGACCTGGCGGTACAGCCAGAACTCGTAGCGGTCGGCATGCAGGTCCGTCGGCTTGCCATCGGCATCGAAGGTCAGCAGGTACGGTCGCAAGCGTTTCGGCAGCGTGGCCGCTGGACATTCGGCGAGCGGCCGTTGCGATAGGCGCTGCTGTTTGGCGAACACGTCCTTGGCCCAGGCCAGCGCCACGAGCCACGGGCTGCCCGGATCAGTGCCAGCGAGGTCGAGCGCGACATACAGCGGCCGAAGATGGCGGCGGATGCGCTCAGCCAGGCCGTCCACCGCCTGCCAGTGCAAAGCCAGCTTGCTCACCGGCTTCACGCTCATGCGCTGCGCGGTGGTTTGCAGCGTATCGCGGGGCATGATTTTGTAGGCGCGCTGGCGCACATCGCCGAACGGCGTGGGATCGGGCACGCTGTCGTCGATGTAAAGCGACAGCAGGCGGCCGACCTGCGGTGTGTCTTGCTGACGGCGCACCTGCTCGGCGACAAAGGATTGCTTTGCGCCCGCACTGCTTTCGTCCTCCAACTGCTTCATGTGGTAGGCCATCGCATCGACCAGGTTGTCGGAAAGCTGCCGGTAGCGCACCCAGGCATAGCAAAGCAGGTAGAGGTAGGTCTGATCGGCCTTCAGGTTGCGTAGATCGTGGACGGTGTAGAAGTTCGCCAGGCTGGCGTAGTACAGCAGATTCTGCTGCGAGACGCCGAGCTTGGGCAGCAGCGCCTTGGCGATCCGGTGCAGCGGCTCCAGCGTGGCGCGCTTTTCGCGTTCGCGGGCCATCTGACGCCAGCCAAAGTCCTTGGCGTCCTGCTTGAGCGCCGCCAATTGCGACAGGGTGTCGTCACGCACTAGAAGCCGACCCAGCGCGGCCTTGGCCGATTCGTCCAACACTTCCGACAGCAGGCCAGCCAGCCGCCGACGCTCGGCGGACAGGGCTTCGCTCACCAGCTCTTGCAGGGTGGTATAGCCGGGCCGGATGATCTTGTGCTCGTTTAGCCAGACGATCAGCTCGGCGGCGATGAACCCCGGCATCACGTCGCGCCGCACGGTCTGCGCGGCCTGCTGCGCGAGCTGCGCCAGGAACTCGGCCGCCCACGGCCGGTAGCCGAACAGATCGGCAATCCACTCGCGCTGGGTGTAGTGCTCGTGCTTGGAGATTGGCTTGTGCTCGAAGGACTCGCCGTGGAAGTAGCGGCTCAGCACGAAGGCGCAATCGTGCTCGACCTCACTCCAGTCGAAGCGGAAGAAGGCATGCTTGGCCTTGAAGTAACCGATCTGCAAGATGCAATAGACCTGGGCATGGAGACCAGGCCGGCTGCTGGCGAGCGCCAGTTCGGTTTCAGTCAACGCCAAGTATTCCAGCCGCTGGGCGTCGTCGAAGTCCGGCAGGCCGTACAGGGCTTCCTGCTCGGCGTCCGACAGGACGGTCAATCGTTCGCTCTTGGTCGTCATCGCGATGACGCTCCACGAGAGCCCGTCCAACCAACCCGTGCCAGGGTCTCGATCAGCGTGGTTCGCTTGACGCCGAAGTTGCGGCACACCGCCGCCTTGGACATGCCGCCATCGAGCGCAGCGACGATGGCCTCCAGCTTCTCGCCGGTGATCGCCTGCGGCCGGCCGCCGATCCGGCCGCGTTTGCGGGCGGCAGCCAGACCGGCGACGACACGTTCCTGGATCAAGGCGCGTTCGTACTGCGCGAGCGCGCCGAACACCTGGAACAGAAACTCGCCCGAGGGCGTCGTGGTATCCAGGTTCTCCGTCAGCGAGCGGAACGCCACCTGCTTTTTCTTGAGCGAGGTCACGATGGCGAGCAAGTGCGACAACGAACGGCCGAGCCGGTCGAGCTTCCACACGACCAACACGTCGCCAGGGCGAACGAATTCGAGCGCCCGCGCCAGGCCCGCGCGGTCGTCCTTCGCGCCGGAAGCATGATCCTCGAACAGATGCCGCGCATCGACGCCGACGGCGAGCAGCGCATCGCGCTGCAAGTTCGTGCTCTGGCGGTCGGAGTCCGACGACACGCGCATGTAACCTACCAACATAAGCGGAAAACCATTAAGACGAGGTTTCCGTATGGTAGCGTCTGGCGACAGAGTTTTCCGCACAATTTTGCGGCCACTCGGAGGTTGGTGCAGAGGACCGTTGAAGGCCTGTCGAAAAACAAATGTTTTCCGACAGGCCTTGGCCTAGCGCACGCCCGCCTTGCAGCGTTCTGTGAATAGCGCTTAGTAATGACGGCGTATATACTTTGTTAGTATCAAGTGGCAGGAGGCCCCGATCATGTCAAAACAAGCCGTTTTCACGATGAAGCTGGAGCCTGAGTTGCGCGCCGAGTTTATGGCCGAAGCCGAGGCGGCCCATCGCCCGGCGTCGCAAGTGCTGCGCGAGCTGATGCGCGAGTTCGTTCAGCGCCAGCGCGAGTCGCGCGAGTACGACGAGTTCCTGCGCCGCAAGGTCGAAGCCGGCCGGGCTTCGATGCGCGCTGGATTGGGGCGGTCGAACGATGAAGTTGAGGCCGAATTCGCCGCACGGCGTGCCAGTGTGGCGAGCCAGGCGTGAGGGTTGTTTGGACGCCCGAAGCGCAGCAAGACCGTGCCGATGTGTGGGACTACATCGCAGCCGACAATCCGCGCGCGGCGGCCCGGATGGATGAGATTTTCAGCGACGCGGCCGCCCGCTTGATCCAGCACCCCATGCTGGGCAAGCCGGGAAAGATTCCCGGGACCCGCGAGTTGATCCCGCACGAAAGCTATCGCCTGGTGTATCAGATCGACGGCGAAACGGTGTGGATACTGACGCTGGTTCATACTGCCCGCCTGTGGCCGCCTGTGCGCGATTAAGATATGATCATGGCAACAATGAAACGGCGCGTTGACAGACTGCTTTCGAGCCAGACCGCGGTCGGCGGCAGGCGGCCAGTTGCGGACGGTCAAGCATCTTCCCGGTAGCGGACGTTCAATAGTGTCTCTGACCTGCTTCGCTCCCTCTATGAAGGGAGGTCGCTGGCCCATCCGCGCACTCACAGCCTGCCAGTAGGCGCAAATTGGCAGCGCTCCGTCCGGCAGCGCACAGACTGCGGCCGTACGTCCGCGTAGGTTCGCTTCAGCAGTTTCGATTCGAAAGTTCAATGTGATTGCTGCGGGCGGTCGTCGCAGTTGCGCGGAGGCGATGATGCACAAGCACGGGATCGGCAGATAGGTTCTTCGAAGCTGCAAGAGTTAAAACATTCACACATGAAAGATTGAAATGGATACACGATTATTTGCTTTCGTCGGCGCAGACATTGGCCCTTGGCGGATTGTCAGGGCCGAAACGAGAGTTGGCGAGCCCCTGCCTGAAGCCAAAAGGCTCAACGTCGTATCCGCTTCAGAGTTGCAGTCTGAAACCAATGCACCCTGGATACTTCGTGGAATAACCAGCAATGAACGATATGTCATGCGCGCAGAGAAGAATGAAATTGTAGCGAAGCAGCAAGGTCTGGCGCGCCCAGAAGCAACGTGCGGTGCGCTAATACCGATCCGGAAGAACGCAGCTTGGTGGGAGCTCACGCAAGACGAACGCCGGAGCGTTTTCGAACAGTCGAAGCACGTCCAAATCGGGCTTCAGTATTTGCCTGCAGTAGCGCGCAAGCTCCACCACTGCCGCGACCTCTCAGAGAATGAACCGTTCGATTTTCTGAATTGGTTCGAATACGCGCCAATTCATGAGGTTGAGTTCAACAGGCTGCTTTCCGAACTGCGTGCGTCAGAGGAATGGAAATACGTCGACCGAGAAGTCGATATTCGTCTTACGCAAGCACAGGTCTAACCCGCCGATGAACACGGACCCCCAACAGCGGCGCGTTGCGCCGCCGTTTCGGGCCGGTTATCGGCAACGTAGAACTCTCGGATACAGTTGTTCTGTAATAACTTCTCAAGCCAAATTGATTTTTGGAGTGGATATGGAAATGGAATCAAGAATATTTTCGGTAACAGAATATATTCGTCCGTCTGACGGCGAACCAATTCGTTCAGTGGTTCTGGAAACCAAGGACTCAGCAGTTGTTGTTTGGCATGCCCATCCTGGGCAAGAAATAACCGCTCATGTTCACCCGGACGGCCAAGATACTTGGACGGTTATCTCTGGAGAGGCTGAGTATTACCAAGGAGGCGGCAAAGTCGCTCATCTAAAGGCTGGAGATATTGCCATAGCAAAACCTGGCCAAGTGCATGGCGCTCTAAATACTAGTCCAGTGCCGTTTGTATTTGTCTCAGTGGTTGCATCTGGCAACGCGGGTTTTGCGTTGGCTGAAAAATAGTCTTTCTCAAATGTGTGCCCCAGAGAGTTCTAACCCATCCATCAACACGGACGCTGCGCGATGAAGCCGCGCCGCGCCGGCTAACTCCACGTTGAGCGTCAGCTTTCCATATGTCTGGGGGTCTGCAACGGGTCGGGTGCCGTCGCGTGCGCAGTGTCAAAGCTGACATGACTAATACATGAGATGGGCTGATGCTCGCCGTCCGGTCAGGCAGCTGCCCCCCTGCAGGACTCACAGCAGTTGTATGCCACCCGTCATCCGAGACGTCAGTCGGCCTCATCCAGACCGGAACAATCTGGACGTGACGTCCGGCTGGCATTGCCGTGATCGAAATGGCGGCTAGTGACACGACTGTTGGGTCTACCCCATCGACCGGGCGCGGGACAAGCCACGTTGATCGGCTGACGGAATTTTCGGCGGTTCCGGCTTAGAACCCCTGGTCGGTGGCGCGTGATTGGGTTGGAGCTGGAGCGCGTCAAGGGCGGCGCCGCAGGCGCCGGGCGCAGCCTTCACCCTTGACGCGCGCATGCGACCCCACGCTGTTGCATGGCCGTCAGCGGCGGCAGTTCGCCCCGACGGCCATGCAAAACAACGGCGCCTCGAAACGGCAGCTCCTAGCCGGTGGACAGTGCGCTACGCGCACCGTGGGGACAAGCCGATGGACGTGGGTGGACAGGCTACGCCTGCCCACGCCCCGCCCACAGCTTGCCGCCCACTCTGCCCACCGGCTGCGTCGGCAGCGACCAGGCGCGCGACGACTGCGCGGCCTACGGCCTTGCTCTAGCTACCACTCTGAGAAAAAGCCGAAAACCCTGGGAGCAGCAGGGGCCCTGCCCCAGACACCCTGGGCTTCTTCTATTCAAGGCGAGCAAAACGAAAACCGGGGAGGCTAAGCCAGCAACTACATACAAGGGCGTGCAAATCGAAAACTACTGGCACCACCGCCAGGCCGTGTTTAAGCTCACTCCGAGCTGGCCGGCGATCTTTTCCAAGGGTAGCCCCTGTTCCCGCAACTGGCGCGCTTCTGCTCGCTTCCCTGCGCTAGCCAGGCGCCGCGCCTTAACTGACGCCTCTTGGCCACGGGGAGCCGCCTCCTGCGGACGGATCGACGATGCGTACTTACCGCCTAGGGCAAAGCGCTTTCTGACCTCCCGCTGCCAATCGTCGAAATCCAGACCTTCCAGCTTGGGCAAAGCTAACGCGCCCGGGTTCTTGGTGCCATGACCGGCTCCGCGCAGAAGTCGCGCTTCGTCGCTTGAAAGCCCGAGCCGTTCAACGAGAGTTGCGGTTTTCATGCGATACAAGGCATCTCTTCCGCCCGACTTGAGACGTCGATAGACGCTCGAAGCACTGCTTCGAGCCTCTTCGACCGTCAGCGTCGGTGCAATTTCTTGGGCCAGCTGGGGAAGCTCGAGCCACAACTTCCCGGCGTCGCCTAGACCCCAGGCAAGACTGTTTGCGGCGATCCAGAGCCATTCATCCCGCTGCCCTTGCGCGATACCACCGCGCTTGCCCGCAGCTTCACGCATAGCGCCCAAACGAGCCCAGTGAAGCGACTGCGCGGCTTCCTCGGCCGCAAGAGCTGCGGCCGACACCGAACGCCCCAAAGCCTCGGTTGCTCGCCGCCGGTTCTCATCGAACATGGCGTACTGCTGTCCGGCCTGTCGCCAAGCCTGGCGAAGCGATTGGGCGGCTTCCGCACGCGCCATGTCATCGTGCCGAAACCGCGCGACCTGGTTGCGGGCGTAGGGCAAAACCCACTCACAGAGCACGTCGAAATTGTGGTCCGGGCCTGCGTGCGTCACATAAACCGGTCGCGGGATGATGCGGCCGTGCGCGTCGGGCTTCGGGTTCATCGTGCCCGCGATCCGCAAGACACGGCTCACGTCCTTTGCGCTGTCGTCAACCGGCCAGTTGGCGCTTCGCAGTTTGTCGGCGATCGCGCGCATGGCCGCAGCCCATCTCGGCAGTGCTTGGGCTGGGAGTCTCGACTCAAGAACCCACTTGAGATGCAGACCGCGCCCGGACCAGACAATGATGCTCGGCTCTGGGATGCCCAGGTCAATGCAATCCTGCAATGCCTTGCTAGTCCAGTGATCGACCGTCCGAGCGTCATGCGTTGGGCTACACAAGTCCAGGTCGGCCCACAACAGGCCAAAGCTCCAGAGGTTGAGCGCGCGGCGATTGGGCGCCTGGAACTCGTTCTGCACCACGAAATGGTGCTCCTGCTCCCAATGCCGCCGTTTAGCGATCTGCGCCAGCAGCCAGTCCAGGCGAGCGGCGGGCACGGCCTTCTGGCGCATGTGCACATCGCCAGGCTCGCGCCAGTTCCAGGACAGGAACGGGAAATTTGGATCGTCGACGGCGCGGTGGTAGCGCCGAGCCTCGGCTAAGCCGACCGAGGGATCGAAAAGCTCAAGCTGCGGATTGCTGGCAAACACGGAAAACCCTTGTGGCGCAAGGATTTCCGCTTGCCACGTGCGCGCCGGCGCAGCCTATAATGTGGCTGTCGTCTCGGTAAGCGTTCGGCATGTGCTTCTTCCTTGAAGTTCGTTCCAAATGCCCCGCGACGGTGTGTCCAGCACCACCCGGGTCGACGCCAATTCTAAGCCCCCTAGAGTGATCTAGGGGGCTTTTTCCTTTTCCGGGCGAGGACTTGCAGGGCAAGCAGAAGCCCATGATCAGCATCTAGCCTCATATATTCATATAAGGCTATGAGGCTGATACCTTCCCGCTTTCGGAAAAGTTCCCAATGCGCACGCTCCCCTCGGGAAAGCGTGCAGTGATCTCCAGCTGGCCACCCATCGCTTCGATGTGGCTGCGAAGCGTCGAGATGTACATATCCGTGCGCTTCTCCATCTTTGCAATCGCGGGCTGCTGCACGTGCAGAACCTCGGCGAGCATCTTTTGCGATAGACCACGTGCCTGCCGAAGCTCATAAAGCGGCATCTCGGCGAGCATCTTCTGTGCCTTCGCCTCTGCCAGTTCCCGTGCGCGCGGCGACATCGCTGCACGCAGTGCTGCGAACTTCTTCGCCATTTTTTCCTCTCAAATTGCCGCTGCCAATCTGCGTCAGCTCGCGATTCTCCCTAGTGACTCAATCAATACGCCGCGCCCACCATGGGCCTCAAGCGTCCCCTTCTTGCTCTGTCTTCAATTCTTCCTGGTGTTCGTCGTACAGGTCGTCGGCCTTCGGAACGAACTCCTTGTACCAATCATCGTTGCCGGTTTTCTCCCCTCCGATCAGAAGGATGGCCGTCCTGCGTGGATCGAAGGCGTAGAGCGTCCTGTAGGGTCGCCCTTCGTGCTGAGTCCTCAGCTCCCGCATGTGTCCATGTCTCGAGCCCTCGATGCCACTGCTATGGGGGAACCGCAGGTTAGGACCCCGCTCTTCGAGCAACCGAACCGACGCCGCGACCGAGGCTTGCTCCTCTTCATCGAGCGATCCCCACCACTCCTCAAATTCGTCGGTGTACTCTACTTCCCATGCCATGGAAGGAATAATGGCACCAGAAAAGAATTCCGTCAAGGGAATTTTCTGGAGGCGCTCGCTTTTATACGCATAGACTCATATGAGTCTATTATCATGAGTGGCTCTCATTGGTGTAGCGCTGCATCGCCTTGGAGATCAACTCGGTCAGTGTGATCCCCTCATCTAGGGCCGCCCGCTTCCACGCCTTGCGCGTCGAGGCTGGCACCAAAAAATTAATCCGCACCATGTCTTGGTGCGTGACGTGGTGCACAGGAACGTCCGGCCGCACAGCTTCCAACGGTTTGCTTTTTAGAGCCATCCTGCCCCCTCCAGCTCCTGGATCACGAAATCAATCTCGGCTTTGGCCTGGCCGTCTGCCAGGTCATACACAGAAACGCCATCCGTCAGCGCCTGGGCAAACGCCGTGCGGTTTCCAACCATGGTGTCAAGTTGATCAAAGCCGTATTCGTTCCACTCGCCACCCTGGATTAGCTTCGAGAGCCTGGTACTCGAGCTCGCTCGATTGACCAGAAACGCAGCGTCAATATGCCCGCCAACGTCGAGCTTGGACTTGATGAGTTTCACCGTGGCGGCAGACGCCCACACATCGGCTCCGCTTGGCTGGATCACGACCAATGCGACGTTAGCGATCCGCACAACCGCCGCTGCCATCGCTTCGGCCTTCGCAGGAGTGTCGATCACGGCAATGTCCGCTGCCAGCGTTGGCAAAGACGCCAGCATCTGCGGACGGTCTAGGGCAACGACGGGCGGAAGTTCTTTGCCTTCGGGCGAAGCCGCACGCCAATCGCGTGCCGTTCCTTGCGGGTCCGCATCTACCAAGACAACACGCTGGTCGCCGCGGCGATGCAAAGCGGTGGCTATGTTGATAGCCAGGGTCGACTTTCCAGAACCACCCTTCTCGTTCATTAACGCAATGACGCGCATACTCATCGCCTCCTATGAGGCAATGAGTATAGATTCATTTACGCCGCGATTCAAATACATACCTTGCGTCGACCCCAGCCACGGCTAAGGCGCCTGCATGAAGACGTGCCCACTCCAAGGCTTGAAACATCTTCGCTGTAGATCGTCGCAGTCGACGGAAATCAACCCAGGTCTCGGGCCACGGATCTTGCCCGCCCCTGTATGCGGTTGCAGGCCCATCGGGATAGCGAAACACCGTCGAATTCGGATCGAGTCGATCGAACTCAGCGATTCGCCCCGTGAGCCACGCCACTTGGCTTGCTGGATACTGCTTATCAAGCCATGGCTTGATCGCGCGAACAAGCTCACTCAAGCGATGTCCTTGCGTGCCAGCGGGGAGCAGCGCCTTTATATAAAGCTCCAACGCATGTCGGTAGCAAAACAAAATCGGGTACGCAGCCTCCCACGACTCGCGCTGCGACGCAGCTGCGTCCATCAAGCGATCGGCCGCCGTAGCAAAGGCGCGCGCACCTCAACGGTGACCATGCTCCCCATGCCTGGAACGATCGCGCCGAAATAAAACTCATCCTCCCCGAGTCCATCTGGAAGATCCGTGAAGATGTTCTGTGCGTCGTCACTCATCGCGGCACCATGCCAACATACGCTTGGGGCCGACCAGAATGTGGACGCCCCGCTGCTGGTACTCCTTACGCCATTTGACTTCGCCGGCCAACGCCCGTTGGTAGATGACGGCGCGACCAGGTCAACTATCGCTGGTGGCAACCAGGATGCCGCCTGGCTCGCCGAACGGTGAGAAGAGGCGGATCGAAAATGGTCGCATTTCAGCTCCCCGCCGCACTCAACGCCGGCAGCCCATTCACGATCTTCACCATCTCCACGCTCGCCCGGCCCCCCGATTCACCAAGTCGACAATGTACTGCGGCTGGCCATGTTCTTCGGCCCATAGGTTCGGATTGTTCACGATCCCGCTGTCCTTGTCGGAACACTGGATGTTTCGAAAGAGGCTTCATCCAAAGCCTTGCGGAAGGTTTTTAGGAAACTGTTCGAGTGAGGAGATTGGTGATGGACTTGATCTTCGACATCGGAATCCGCATCAAGTCCTGTATCACGACGTTTGGCGTTATCGGGATAACGATCTATGCAGGGGCGCGGCGCAAAAAGCGGCACCGGCAGAGACTCGGAAAACGAGCCGAGGAGCTCGGTTTTAGAGCTGCATTTGTCCCGTTTTGGGACAAACTGGGCTGCAGTGAGCGATGAGCTTTACCAGAAGAAACTCGGCCCGGCGCAAGGCATGCACCCACCTATCAATAGGCCTATCCACTGCGAGTCCTGTCGAACGAAAATGAATATTAACTTGCGTCTTTGTGATGTAAAGTGATGCATCTAATTCAAGGAGACTCCAAGATGGTCGCCAAACGTGGACGTAAGCCGGCTGGCAAGCCCCGCGCTGCGCGGGCGTCGGCAAGCCTGCCACCCGAGATTTACAGCACCCTGCAGGACATCGCGAAGCAAAAGAAGGTCTCTGTGGCGTGGGTCATTCGCGATGCAGCCGAGAAGTACATCGCTGACCAGTGGCCTTTGTTCAATGCGGGGCAGGGTGGATGAGTGGATACCGTCAGCAGGCAACGGCGCTCCGAGATCATGGGGCGCGTCCGATCGAAGGACACGGGCCCCGAGCTCATCGTACGACGGCTGGTACATGCGATGGGCTTCCGCTACCGCCTGCATGGCAAAGATCTACCTGGACGGCCAGATCTGGTGTTCCGCCGCCGAGGCAAGGTCATCTTCGTACACGGCTGCTTCTGGCATCGACACGACGGCTGCGTGCTAGCGCGGCTGCCGAAGTCACGGACGGACTTTTGGCTCCCAAAGCTCGAAGCGAACAAGGAACGAGATGAGCGGAACAGGCGAGATCTGAAGCGATCTGGCTGGAAGGTTTTGACGGTGTGGGAATGTCAGCTCAGCCGGGTCGAGCTGTTACGAAAAAAGATCAGGAGATTTCTCGATGCGTAGCGTTGAATTGTTCGCCGGAGCTGGCGGCCTAGCGATGGGAATGTCCCGCGCCGGCTTCCGACACGCCGCAGTCGTCGAATGGGATCACGACGCTTGCGAGACATTTCGGCATAACCAAGCACTGCACGCCCACGACGTTGATGAGTGGCCACTCTTCGAGGGCGACGTGCGCGAGTTTGACTTAGCCGGCGTCGGCCGTGACGTGATGGTCATCTCAGGCGGGCCGCCATGCCAACCCTTTTCGATGGGCGGCAAGGCCCGCGGCTTTCGTGACGAGCGCGACATGTTCCCCCAAGCGGTTCGCGCCGTGCGAGAGCTTCGGCCGAGAGCGTTCATATTCGAAAACGTGAAGGGCCTGCTCCGGCAGTCCTTCGCGTCGTACTTCGAGTACATCCTCCTGCAACTCTCGCACCCTGAACTCACGCGGCGAAAGAGCGAAACTTGGGATCGCCATCGCTCTCGGCTTGAACGCCATCACACATCAAACACCGAACGGGCAACCTACAACGTAGTCTTCCGACTGCTCAACGCTGCTAACTACGGGGTACCTCAGCGGCGCGAGCGCGTCTTCCTGGTCGGGTTCCGCTCCGACCTTGGCATCCAATGGAACTTTCCCGAGGAAACGCATAGCGAGAATGCGCTACTCCGGGATCAGTGGGTAACGGGGGAGTATTGGGAAAGGCATCGAGTCGCGAAGCGAAACAGGCCGCTTCTCTCGCCTCGTCTTGAAGGCCGCATCGCCAAGTTGCGTGAAGGCGCTTTCTTCGACGCCGCCTTCCCGTGGAGAACGGTCCGTGACGCGATCTGCGGCCTCCCAGATCCGGAAAAAAATCCGCGGAACGGCATCCCGAACCACCAGTTCAATCCCGGAGCGCGCAGCTACCCAGGTCACACGGGAAGCCCACTAGATGAACCAGCCAAGACATTGAAAGCGGGCGATCATGGCGTGCCAGGGGGTGAGAACATGCTAGCCCGCCTGGATGGCTCAGTTCGCTATTTCACTGTGCGAGAGGCCGCGCGTCTGCAGACTTTCCCGGATGACTACATCTTCCGTGGCTCCTGGACGGAAACCATGCGCCAGCTCGGCAACGCAGTGCCGGTTCGCCTGGCGGAAGTGATCGCTGGCTCGGTTGCCGAAACGCTGCGGTCGTCCGAAACTGGAATAGGCGGAGGACTCGCGGCCGCGTGACGGTTGGACACCCCTTCCTGCTTGACGCGATGAATGGATAATCTCGGAGATCAATCACCGAGAAGCTCCTTGCCCCCACCGAAGCACAGCGCCGCGCGTATAGCCACGGCACCGAGCCTTCCAGTCCAGGTCACCTGGTGATGGAAGGCTTCGCCGAATTCGAGTTCGATTTGCCCCGCGCTTTGAAGGCCGAGCTCATCGGACTACTCGACGGGATGGAAACGGGCCCTCTTCAACAGGATGTCACGTCGGAAGTACCTGAAGCACAGGGCGTCTATCAGCTCTTCTATGGCAACACCTTGGTGTACGTTGGCAAAACCGACGCGGAAGCCGGGCTTCGCACACGGCTATCTCGCCATGCGCGAAAGATCCTGCACCGCCCGACACTGACGGGCGCTGTCAGCTTCAAGGCTGTACGAATCATGGTTTTCACGGCCATGGACCTGGAAACGCAGCTCATCAAGCACTATCGCGAGACTGCGAACGGGGCGGCCGCTTGGAACGGAAGCGGGTTCGGCTCTAACGACCCTGGTCGCCAACGCGAGACCACCAACAAGAGCCCCGAGGGCTTCGACGCGCAACACCCGATAAATATCGACCTTCCTGCGCAACTGATCCCACCTGGCACAAAGACCGCAGCGGCGGCACTGGCTGAGCTCAAGGTCGCGCTGCCTTACACGCTGCGCTATGAAACCCTGCGGAATGCTCAGGGTCGCGCGCAGCGCGGGCAACCTCATGCCGATCTGCTGACAGCGAACGTAACCATCCCAGAGGGCTCGCAAACAGTGCGGGGACTGATGCGAATCATCCGCACGGCGCTGGGCACCGAGTGGCAGGCGACCGCCTTTGTGAGCCATGTCATCCTCTACAAGGAACAGCATTCCTACCAGTACGGCGAAGTCATCATCTAACAAGCTAGAGCAAGCGGGCTATGGAGCGCTGGCCTGTGTACTTCGTCGCGAGCCGACATTTCGTTCCTTTCCGGCGGCTACGACGTCGCATTGATTCCGACCCACGCGCGGCCGCGCACTGGCTCGAGAAAAGCGTTAGCCGGGGCTCGCCCTAGGGTCAGCTCTTCCTGGGCATGCTGTACGTACGTCAGGGGAGATAGGCCAGGAACCGCAAACGGGTTCTTGATGGCGTCGCATGGTTGAAAAAGGCAGCAGCTGACGGCAACCCGTTTTCTCAATTGAAACCCGATCAGCTTCGGTGACGCGGCGCCGAATTCGCCTGAAACACTCACACTTGGTCCACATAAACTCGCGCTCGCCGCAAAGCCATCGGCAGCCGATCTCTCAGATCACGATCCGCTCGATCTCATCGAGGCTGACCTGGTCGCCGCGCCGATCGTAGAGGCCCGTGGTGCGCGCGGACTCGTGGCCCGCCATCTGCTGCGCGATCTCCAGCCGCCCGCCGTTGCGCAGGTACTCAGTGATGCCCGTCGCGCGGAAGCTGTGGCAGCCGATCCGGGTCTGGATGCCCGCATCTTCGGCCCGACGCCAGATCATGCGGTACACGTCGGACTGACTCAGAGGTCGCTCGGAGAGCGCCCCTGAGCGCCCGAGCGCCGAGCGGAACAGCCACCCCTTGTCCCCCACGATCCCCGCGCCCCCGATGTACGCGTGCAAGAACTCCTCGAGCTTGTGGTGACAAGGCATCTCGTGCTGCTTGCCTCCCTTCTCGTGCAGGCGGACCCATGAGCGGCGCCCCTGGTCATAGACGTCCTCGCGGCGCATCTTCACCACGGCGCCCACGCGCGCGAAGGTGTAGACCATGAGGGCGATGAGCGCGCGGTCGCGCAGCCCGATGGGCGTGGACACGTCAATCGAATCGAGCAGTTGCCGCGCCTCGTCGGCCAAAAGCACCGGGGTCTTGCCCTTCTTCACGGAGTGCCGCGGACCGCGCACGGAAGCCGCCGGATTCACCGGCAGCACCTGGCCGATCACGAGCCAGTCGAAGAGCATGCGCAGCGCCGCCAGGCGCTGCTTGACCGAAGGCGCGGCCACCTGCAGCCCCTCGATGTAGGCGGCCACATGCACGGGCTGCACCTGACGCACGTCGCGGATGCCGCGCAACGCACACCAGGCGGCAAAGTCCGAAGCCGCGCGGGCGTAGGCCTTACGCGTGTGCGGGTTGCGAATGTTGACCGTGAAAAACTCGACGCAGCGCCGTCCGGCATCCGGCGTCGGCGCGAACAACGCGAACGACTCGGCGAGCGGGGCCATGACCGCCAAGGCCAAGGCGGCCCGGGGCGGGGCTGGCGCGGTCATGGCGTGAGATCGCCAAGCAGGGCGACGAGAACCTCTTCGACCGTCTCCAGGCGATCAAACCTGCCGGCCTGGATCTCCCGATGATTCGCCCGTGGCGGGCGCTCGCCCTGGCTGTTGTGGGTAGCTCGGCGCGGCACCGCCGGTCCGAGCGGAGGAAGGGGCTCACCCGGCGGGCCATCGAACCAGAAGAAGGGCCCGAGGTCCAGCCCATCGTTGACGTGGATCCAGAGGACGCCGCCGGCGGGCTTGCCACTCAAAGCGAGCGGGACGGAAACCTTGCCTGGTCGATTCGCCGTTCCGGTCTTGAACTGGATATGCCGCACGACATCGCCGCGCGCGATCACCAGGTCATAGCCATGCGCATCGAACTCGCTTCGCAGGATTTCCACATCGACGATGCCACGCCGCCACAGACTGCGCAACATCTCGCCGACGAAGACGTGCTCGACGATGCGCTCGCGCAGCGTCGAGTGTGTGCTGTGGATCTCCTTGCTGGATGTGCCCATCCCTCCCCTCCTCTCATGAATGATAACGTCCTTTATCATTCATAATCGGCCACGCCGCATCGCAGCTGACTTTGGAGCACAAAGTCAGCCCAATTCAGTCACTAACTTTGAGATGGGCCGGGATCTGCGCGCTTAGATGAAGGCTTTGAGGATGTGGTGCGCGAGCTCGATCAGATCTCCGCTCAGCCATTCGGCCAAGTGAAGAAGTTCAAGCACGTCCACCAGCATCACGACGCGATCGCGCATGACATGTAGACGAAAAAAAGCCCGCGCGGACATCCCGAGCGGGCACAAAAAAGCCGGCGCAGGGCCAGCTTCACGTTCGCAACGCGCAAAAATACACGCTACAAGCGAATTATGGAAAACGACGCGGTTTCTGTCAACACCCCCTCAACGCCGTCGACCGTAACGCTTCTCTAGCTCCGCCTTGTGTTCCGCGCGTAGCGTCCAGTACAGGCCATTGCGATCTTCTTTGTCGGCTTCCCACCAGGCCAGGATCGCACTCTTTCGATAGAACCTCTGCCCTTTGTGCTCCAGCGCTGGCTGGACGGGAAGTCGTCGAACGCTATTCCGGCCAATTCCCAATGCGAACGCCACCGAACTGGTGGAAAACAATTCCTCGCCTGGCGTCGCGGCCTCCCAAAATTGATGCGCCGGCCTGAAATGATCGAGGTAGTAAGACATAGCCTACGCGTTCAATTTAACGTCACCACCCGGTGGAACTCGACGGTTTTATAAAGTGCTTTATGTGTGGCCGCCGATGGTCATTGCAAAAATACGACAAAACGTTATATACTGATTATATTTTAACGATTTTGTTGCTTTTAATTAATGAGTGTGAGATAATAAATTTAATCGCTCAATCCAGAGCGGTAAGCCCAAACCAGGACATGCAAATGAACTGAAAACAAGAAAGGAATTTAATATGAAAAACAACCAATGGAGGCAATCACCTCGCACCAACGCAAACAGCCGTAGCCCCGAAGATATCTGGACCAAACGCTTTGATCTTCTCTACCGACTTTTCGTTATTTTCCATGCGATGCTCATATCGTCCAACGCCTCAGGACTTACCGTGCATCACCTCGAAGTCATGCTCAGAACGTCTGGGCAGCTACTGCCACATCTTTTCTAATATTCCAGGCAACTGCGTCACCGTCGCCGCAACGAAGTGATTCTGTCGCTGCGTTGGTAACGCTTTCTGCTCACAGGTTCGGCGGCGCCTCGCTCACCTCTTGGGCATTTTTCCGTCCCTTCGGGATGGATTGCATGAGATCTGACCATCTCATTCCAACGTCTGGAAGACGCCTGACATAGCCGATTGTCGGAGGAATCTTCGGAGGATCATCGGTTTTACTTCGGGTCCGTTTCCACTCCGCCTTGACAATCGCCCACAATTTTTTGACCTGCTCACGCACTCCCGCGAAACCTGGGCTCCTAGATAGCGAGTTAATGAGCTGCTCGAGGACTGCGTCCTGCCTCCCTCGAATGGCAAATACGACCTGGTTGTGCAAGAGCCGGTACTGCTCGCGGGTGTACTTCCAGGTCAGGACCGGCGCATTTGCACCAGGCTTGGTCATGCGCACGAGCTCATAGCCAGCCAAGGTGATCCGCGCCTCGAACGGATTGAGCCAGCGCTCCTCGTGACAGATCGTCTTGCCAGGAAAGTAGAAAAGCGTCCACTGCACAAACCCAGTTTGCTCGTCGAGCCAACCCAGCCATCTCGCCACATCCTCTCCAGCCCGTCGGGCACGATGATCGGCGATCTTCCCTGGGTTGAGCACGTACCGACTGGCGAACTTTTGGGCCAGGAATGGCGCCTTGCCCAACGGGATCGAACCTGCGATGTAGTGCAAGGCACCGGCACGCACCGCATCGCCGAGGCGCTGCATGTACACCGTCTTCTTCGTGAAGATGAACGGGTTCGACGACGGCACCCCGCGGTACGCGGACGCGCCCTTCTCGCCACTTGTACGAGCTCGTTTCGGCGGCATGTCTTGCACCGCCGCCTGTCCGGATGCACTCGTTTGTTCAACACTCATGAAACGGCATTATATCAAAAATACCGTTTGTAGAACTGCATATATTAAGATTCCACGTAAGGGCCATGCTGAGGTACACTTGTGGCGTCACTAGGCCGCCAAGCCGACACAAAAGATCGTGTTGGCCGCCAAGCCAACCGACGAACGCACTGCAGCGGATGCTGCACAGCAAGGGCCGCCAGCCCGAGCTAGTCCGACGTAGCCGCATGCCTCTAATAGGGCTGGTGCGGCTGCAACGAGCGCTGGGGGTGAAATTCCCCTTTCGACTCAATCCCTGGCCGAAAGCTCAGGATTGGGCGACAACGAAACGGGCACGCCGGCAACGGTTGTGTAGCACCTGGCAGCAGCGAAATGGGAGACGGCTTTCGCCGTCGTTAACACCACGGTGGCCGCAGGCGAAAGCCGGCGGACATCTGCTCGACGTGTGGGCTTCTGAGGGCGCAGAAATGCGTCAGGGTCGCGAGGGGAAACCTGGATCGACTGGCACCATCCGAAGGGGTGGGTCGATGTACAGCTCAAGCACGTAAGCCTAGCCCCACGAGGGAGGGTTCGAGAGGTCGTGATGCAATGGATTCACGTGAGGCGTTGAAGTTTCCAGCAAGTACCAGAGAGTTTTTGGAATCTTTTTCCTGGGAAACCCGCAAGGGGTAAGGTCTAAGACCTAAGCGAAGAAACGGAGCCGACTGCTAAACGATCGCAGTAGCTGAAGCGCCCGACACTCGCAAGAGAAGGGCATCTGTCTAAGTTGGGAATCTCTGACGGCGGTTTGAGCTGGGATGGCACCTAGCGACGCGCAAGAGAGGGAGATGAGGCAAGTAGGAGTCCTGAAGGCGCAAGCCTTGTCGTGCTGAGCGGAACGGTGCGAACAGGAACCGGCGACGAGCCGGGTACGAAAGCTGAAGTCGGACGAAAAAGTGCAAAGCGGCCTGGCGGCCGCGCGTTGTGTCAGTGACAGAAACCAGCCTTTGGCGAGGCTGGATTCAGCAGGGCGCGGATTGGCCTTGGCGGGCTATGAAGCGGCATCCGGTTTGGCGACCGGATGCAAAGTCAACACGGCTGGCCCAGAGCATCAGGACAGCTAAGAAAGAGTCCGCGGACAAGTTCTGCGGGATGTTCACTTTGGGGCTCGGCGTTGCGGTAAGGGTGGCTCCCGAAACTGCGACGTGCGAACGGTGGTGTGCACTGGAACCACGCAAAACACCAGTTCAGCGTGATTGGCTCTCGCCCAGCCTGCCTACGGGCATGAAGGAGGCTGCTTGCAGCCGTGAGAAGGCTTTGAAGCCACGTCGAGGCTTGCCTCGAGATTGAGATAATCGGGCCTTGTGCCTGTTGATGATCCACACACCCAGTGCAGCCTCCAAGCTGCCTGGGTGTTTTTTCATGCGCGGCGGCCAGGCCGGTGGGGGTACAGCTGGGCATGCGCAATGCTTCGCCGGTGCGCTCACCACCAGCATGGCGTGCGACGAACTCGACGCGGCCGCGCGGCCGCGTCGCAGAGGGTCCGCGCGCGGCCAGAACCGCGTCTACAAGGATCGGGGCGGCGCAGGCCAGCAGCGCCCGCGCTTCGGCGGGCGGCACCAGGCTGAACCGCGCCACCTACTTGCCGGCCGTGGGCAGACGCTCGAGCAGCTCGGCGTTCTGTTGCTGCAACGTCTGCAGCTTGCCGCGCATCTCCGCTAGTTCTTCGCGAACCTTGATGCCCTGCTCACGCGCAGTGGCCGCGGCGTCGCGCGCCTGGTCGAGGTCTTTGCTCAACACCTTGCTGGCGGCTTTCTCGGCGGCCAGGGCCTGCTTGATCTCGCCGAGCTGAGTTTGCAGGGCGCTTTCCAAGGCCGTGAGGGCCTCCAGGCGGGTTTTGGCATCCTCCACCTCAACCGTGAGCTGATCGGCCAACTGAGCGGCTTCCAAGCGACTTGCTTCGAGCTCGGCACGCGCGGCCTCCAGCGCTTCGCGCTCGCTGTTCAGGCGCGCGTTAGCCAGGTCGAGCGCTGCGGCCCATATGTCGGCACCGACCTCGGCCAGGCGCTCCATCACCAAGGGTGGGGCGGGCTCGCGCAACGGCGTGGACTTGTCGGCCTTGCGCGTGCGCCACTGGGCCATGGCCTCGCTGATAGTCGTGAAGCTGCCGCCGCCGACGGCCTTGCGCACGGCGGCGAGGGTCGGCGACTGGCCTGCGGCGTCGAGGGCGTCGGCGGCGGCCCAGATTTGTTCGGCGGTGATGGCCATGGGAATCTCCTGTAGCGCGTAATAGATAGTATGTATCATACTACAATCTACAAAATACAACAAAGGTCGTGGTCGGGGTTCTAAGCCAGAACCGCCGAAATTTCCGTCATCCCAGCTCCAGCCCCGCCACGAGCGCATCCAGGTCGATCATCTTGCCGTCGCTCTGGAAGGTGTAATGCCCGTTCAGCAGGATGTGCCGCCAGGCCGCCGGCGATATCTGGGTCAGGAGAGCGTGCGCCTTGGCGTTGCCGCTCGCCTCGTACTTCATCAGCAGCCGCGAGAGGATGGCCGAGTTGTAGAAGATGACCGCGTTGGCGATCAGCCTGGCGCACTGGTTGCTGATCTCAATTTCGATGTCGGTGCGCCCGGTCAATTCCTTCTTGCCGCCGACCTGGGCGATGGTTGAGCGTAGCTGGTGATAGGACTCGATGCGGTTCTGTGAGCGGTGAACGTTGCGCTCCAGTTGCGGATCGCGCAGGTAGCGCAGCGTGTAGATGCTGCGGATGAGCTTGTCGAACTCGAACACCGCGCGCCGCGTGGGGTTCGGCGCGGTGTAGGTGCATAGCTTGCGGATCAGCGTGCCCTGCGTCATCTCCTTCAGTCCGAGCGTGGCGACAATCTGGTCGAGGTTCGGCTTCTCGCTGACTATGAGATCGCGGTCGATTCTCCCGGCCGGCCGGATCAGGCACTGATCGTACAGCGCCGGATCGTCGGCACTGTAGAGTTCCTTCAACTGATCGCCAAGGTCGGTGAAGCGCGGCTCGAAACGCAGGCCGAACCAGTGCAGGATAGCGAAGTTGGCCTTGTTGACGCTGTGCATGTCGCCGGTGATCGCGGTCGGCACGATGTCCGACGTGTTGCGATACCAGATGTCGAACACGTGATGGGCCTCGTAATCGTGCGCGCCGATCAGGTAGCCGTTGAGCGGCACGTGGTTGCACAGCAGCGTGTAGGCGACCACGCCCTTGCCGCGCCCAAAGTATTTGCGCGAGTGGCGCGCTTTCACGGTCGGCCGCTCGACGCCGAATTTCTGACCATCGACGGCACCGTACAGTGCATCGAGGTCGAACGAGTAGTACGGGAAGATCGGCAGCGCGGCGATGGCGTTGCTGATGCAGTCGTTGGCCGCGTGCAGCGTTGCGTGGCGCAGGTACTGTTGGTAGGCGCTCTCCAGCACGTGGTACGGGATGTCGCTGGTGCGTGCCATGACCTGGTTGCCGTGGTTCATCGCCTGCGCGATGATGACCGCCATCAGGCTGTCGGCGTCGGCGACCTTCTTCGCATAGCGCGGCTGCAAAGGCGTCAGCGCCGACAGGAACTGGCACTGGCCGTTGACGAAGCGGAACACGTCGGCCACGTCGCAGAACGGCAGTTGCTCGTAGAACGCCTTCTCGCGCGCCTTCTGGTTCTCGCCCTTGGGCTTGCGCCATGTCAGCTTCTGCGTGTCCTTGTCGTATTCTAGGTGCGTCAGCTTGCCCTGCTTCAGCTCGCGGTTGAAGGCCAGCCACTGAGCGCGCAGCTCGGTCGCGAGCGCATCGAGCTGGGCATCGAGTGGCTGCCGCAGGAACGGGATGTCGATCTGCGCCAGCACGGCGGCCTTCTCATCCAGCGAAACCAGCTCGTCGGAAAAATGCCGGTGCTGCAAGCTGTCGTCGAGGTAGAGTTCACCCGACTGGAAGCGCTTCCTGACCTGGCGGTACAGCCAGAACTCGTAGCGGTCGGCATGCAGGTCCGTCGGCTTGCCATCGGCATCGAAGGTCAGCAGGTACGGTCGCAAGCGTTTCGGCAGCGTGGCCGCTGGACATTCGGCGAGCGGCCGTTGCGATAGGCGCTGCTGTTTGGCGAACACGTCCTTGGCCCAGGCCAGCGCCACGAGCCACGGGCTGCCCGGATCAGTGCCAGCGAGGTCGAGCGCGACATACAGCGGCCGAAGATGGCGGCGGATGCGCTCAGCCAGGCCGTCCACCGCCTGCCAGTGCAAAGCCAGCTTGCTCACCGGCTTCACGCTCATGCGCTGCGCGGTGGTTTGCAGCGTATCGCGGGGCATGATTTTGTAGGCGCGCTGGCGCACATCGCCGAACGGCGTGGGATCGGGCACGCTGTCGTCGATGTAAAGCGACAGCAGGCGGCCGACCTGCGGTGTGTCTTGCTGACGGCGCACCTGCTCGGCGACAAAGGATTGCTTTGCGCCCGCACTGCTTTCGTCCTCCAACTGCTTCATGTGGTAGGCCATCGCATCGACCAGGTTGTCGGAAAGCTGCCGGTAGCGCACCCAGGCATAGCAAAGCAGGTAGAGGTAGGTCTGATCGGCCTTCAGGTTGCGTAGATCGTGGACGGTGTAGAAGTTCGCCAGGCTGGCGTAGTACAGCAGATTCTGCTGCGAGACGCCGAGCTTGGGCAGCAGCGCCTTGGCGATCCGGTGCAGCGGCTCCAGCGTGGCGCGCTTTTCGCGTTCGCGGGCCATCTGACGCCAGCCAAAGTCCTTGGCGTCCTGCTTGAGCGCCGCCAATTGCGACAGGGTGTCGTCACGCACTAGAAGCCGACCCAGCGCGGCCTTGGCCGATTCGTCCAACACTTCCGACAGCAGGCCAGCCAGCCGCCGACGCTCGGCGGACAGGGCTTCGCTCACCAGCTCTTGCAGGGTGGTATAGCCGGGCCGGATGATCTTGTGCTCGTTTAGCCAGACGATCAGCTCGGCGGCGATGAACCCCGGCATCACGTCGCGCCGCACGGTCTGCGCGGCCTGCTGCGCGAGCTGCGCCAGGAACTCGGCCGCCCACGGCCGGTAGCCGAACAGATCGGCAATCCACTCGCGCTGGGTGTAGTGCTCGTGCTTGGAGATTGGCTTGTGCTCGAAGGACTCGCCGTGGAAGTAGCGGCTCAGCACGAAGGCGCAATCGTGCTCGACCTCACTCCAGTCGAAGCGGAAGAAGGCATGCTTGGCCTTGAAGTAACCGATCTGCAAGATGCAATAGACCTGGGCATGGAGACCAGGCCGGCTGCTGGCGAGCGCCAGTTCGGTTTCAGTCAACGCCAAGTATTCCAGCCGCTGGGCGTCGTCGAAGTCCGGCAGGCCGTACAGGGCTTCCTGCTCGGCGTCCGACAGGACGGTCAATCGTTCGCTCTTGGTCGTCATCGCGATGACGCTCCACGAGAGCCCGTCCAACCAACCCGTGCCAGGGTCTCGATCAGCGTGGTTCGCTTGACGCCGAAGTTGCGGCACACCGCCGCCTTGGACATGCCGCCATCGAGCGCAGCGACGATGGCCTCCAGCTTCTCGCCGGTGATCGCCTGCGGCCGGCCGCCGATCCGGCCGCGTTTGCGGGCGGCAGCCAGACCGGCGACGACACGTTCCTGGATCAAGGCGCGTTCGTACTGCGCGAGCGCGCCGAACACCTGGAACAGAAACTCGCCCGAGGGCGTCGTGGTATCCAGGTTCTCCGTCAGCGAGCGGAACGCCACCTGCTTTTTCTTGAGCGAGGTCACGATGGCGAGCAAGTGCGACAACGAACGGCCGAGCCGGTCGAGCTTCCACACGACCAACACGTCGCCAGGGCGAACGAATTCGAGCGCCCGCGCCAGGCCCGCGCGGTCGTCCTTCGCGCCGGAAGCATGATCCTCGAACAGATGCCGCGCATCGACGCCGACGGCGAGCAGCGCATCGCGCTGCAAGTTCGTGCTCTGGCGGTCGGAGTCCGACGACACGCGCATGTAACCTACCAACATAAGCGGAAAACCATTAAGACGAGGTTTCCGTATGGTAGCGTCTGGCGACAGAGTTTTCCGCACAATTTTGCGGCCACTCGGAGGTTGGTGCAGAGGACCGTTGAAGGCCTGTCGAAAAACAAATGTTTTCCGACAGGCCTTGGCCTAGCGCACGCCCGCCTTGCAGCGTTCTGTGAATAGCGCTTAGTAATGACGGCGTATATACTTTGTTAGTATCAAGTGGCAGGAGGCCCCGATCATGTCAAAACAAGCCGTTTTCACGATGAAGCTGGAGCCTGAGTTGCGCGCCGAGTTTATGGCCGAAGCCGAGGCGGCCCATCGCCCGGCGTCGCAAGTGCTGCGCGAGCTGATGCGCGAGTTCGTTCAGCGCCAGCGCGAGTCGCGCGAGTACGACGAGTTCCTGCGCCGCAAGGTCGAAGCCGGCCGGGCTTCGATGCGCGCTGGATTGGGGCGGTCGAACGATGAAGTTGAGGCCGAATTCGCCGCACGGCGTGCCAGTGTGGCGAGCCAGGCGTGAGGGTTGTTTGGACGCCGAAGCGCAGCAAGACCGTGCCGATGTGTGGGACTACATCGCAGCCGACAATCCGCGCGCGGCGGCCCGGATGGATGAGATTTTCAGCGACGCGGCCGCCCGCTTGATCCAGCACCCCATGCTGGGCAAGCCGGGAAAGATTCCCGGACCCGCGAGTTGATCCCGCACGAAAGCTATCGCCTGGTGTATCAGATCGACGGCGAAACGGTGTGGATACTGACGCTGGTTCATACTGCCCGCCTGTGGCCGCCTGTGCGCGATTAAGATATGATCATGGCAACAATGAAACGGCGCGTTGACAGACTGCTTTCGAGCCAGACCGCGGTCGGCGGCAGGCGGCCAGTTGCGGACGGTCAAGCATCTTCCGGTAGCGGACGTTCAATAGTGTCTCTGACCTGCTTCGCTCCTCTATGAAGGGAGTCGCTGGCCCATCCGCGCACTCACAGCCTGCCAGTAGGCGCAATTGCAGCGCTCCGTCCGGCAGCGCACAGACTGCGGCCGTACGTCCGCGTAGGTCGCTTCAGCAGTTTCGATTCGAAAGTTCATGTGATGCTGCGGCGGTCGTCGCAGTTGCGCGGAGGCGATGATGCACAAGCACGGGATCGGCAGATAGGTTCTTCGAAGCTGCAAGAGTTAGAAACATTCACACATGAAAGATTGAAATGGATACACGATTATTTGCTTTCGTCGGCGCAGACATTGGCCCTTGGCGGATTGTCAGG